>NZ_JPJC01000039.1:0-3181 GCF_000733135.1 Sphingomonas sp. FUKUSWIS1 | reverse complement strand
GGGGGGCGTCGCGCCGTCCTATGCCGTGATCGCAGACACGTTCCCGCCCCATCGCCGTGCGCGCGCGCTCGCAGTATACTCGCTCGGCATCCCGCTCGGGTCGGCAGCCGGCGTGATGCTCGGCGGCTATATCGCGACGTCGATCGACTGGCGGACCGCGTTCATCGTGGTCGGTGTCGCGGGGCTGGTGCTCGCACCGGTGTTCCGGCTGTGCGTGCGCGAGCCGGTTCGTGGGTCCGATGCGTGCGACCGCGAGCCCGTCCGCCGCGTGTTCGGCATTCTCGTGCGCAAGCCGAGCTTCTGGCTGCTCGCGTTCGGCGCCTCGGCGAGCTCGATGCTTGGCTATGGCCTGGCCTTCTGGCTGCCGTCGCTGATGCAGCGGAGCTTCGGGCTCGACCTGATCGAGACCGCGCAATTCTACGGCGGCGTGCTGTTGCTGGGGGGTGTTGCCGGCGTTCTGCTCGGCGGCATTCTCGGCGACCGGCTGGGTGCGCGCGATCGGCGGATGTACGCGCGCGTCCCCGCGATCGCGTTCGTCATCGCGGTGCCCCTGTTTGCCGCAGGAATCCTGTCGTCCTCGGTGACGGCGGCGTTCGTCTTCTTTCTCGTGCCCCAGGCGCTCGCCTATGTCTGGCTCGCGCCCGTCATCACGGCGATCCAGCATCTGGTACCCGGGCATATGCGCGCCACCGCATCGGCGACGTTCCTGCTGATCAACAACCTCATCGGTCTTGGCGGCGGCAGTTTTGCGCTTGGCGCACTGTCGGACGGTCTCGCCGCGCATTATGGCGACGAAGCGTTGCGCTATGCGATGCTCATGGGGCTCGTCCTGTATCTGGTGGCCGCGTTGCTCATGTGGCTGGCGTCGACACCGCTCCGTCAGGACTGGGTCGATCAACCGATTTAAGACGCCAACACCGACAGCCGGATGGCTCCAGCCGGGACTGTTTGGGCGTGTGCTCGCGGAATGCGGATAGCGGATTGTGAAGCTTTGATCGCGTCCAGTCGCTTGGAACAGGCACGAGAACGGCGGTACCGCTCGAAGCCTGCCACGAGCTCCGCCGCTTTCACGTCAGATTTATGCTCACGCCGCGCCCCGATGATGTGATCCTCGATGAATCGGCCTTGCCGCATCGCTCCGCTCCGTCCGACGAGCTGATTCACCAATGGCGTAGCATCCGGGAATCAGGTCTGACGCACAGGCGGGGCTATATTAACACATCCGTATGATAATGGCCGCTATTCAGGTCGTTATGGGGTTTTCAACGGCGATTCCGCCTGCGCAGCGTTGGTGCATCGGGCTACTACCAATTGCGGCGGCTATCGTCACGTGGCGGTTCGTCGATCGCAGTGTCGCCGCCATAGCGTCCGTTGCAGTCTGTCTCGTTTTCGCAGCAATGGCGTATTCGATTGCCCAGCATTGCCGGGTGTCGCGACTGATCCGGCATTTGCAAATTCTCGCCGGGACGTCTCCGACGGCCTCGCGTGGTGAGAGGCTGGCACAGAGCGTAGCGACCATCGCGGATCGACTGAAGGCTGTCGAGCATCGCACCAGTCATCGCCACGCGATTACCGGCTTGCCTACCCGCGAGCCGTTGATCGAGCGAGTGATGGCGGACGGGCGCGGCGTACTCGGTGTCATCGGATTCATGGACTTCGATCGGCTGTGCGCGTTTGACCCGGCGCTGGGCGAACGCCTGCTGCTGACGATCGTCGACCGGCTGACGCGGATGTTGCCCGAAGAACGACTGATTGCGCATGTCGATCGCGCCAGCGTCGCGATCTGGTTCGGCCCGGATGTCGTCGAGGATGCTGCGCAGACCGAACTGGATGTGCTGCGATACGCGCTGGGCGACGTGGTGATCGACGGCGACCGGGAAATCCTGCCCGAAATTCGCGTGCGGCAGGCTAGGATGCCGGCCGACGGCGTGAACGCGCAGGCGATGTTGTCCCGCACGTTGGCGTCACTGACAGTACAGCCCGGTGCCGTGGTCGCGGTCGCCAGCCCTGTCCTCGATCTCGCAGCCCTGGCCAGCGAGCGGTATGCCTTGGAACAGGACCTTCGCCAGGCGATCGCGCGCGGCGAACTGGAAATGCGATACCAGCCGCTGATCGATGCCGGGGAAGGTCGGGTGTCGGGCGCGGAGTCGCTGATCCGCTGGTTTCATCCCACCCTCGGGCAGGTCTCGCCGTCGCGATTCGTGCCGGTGATGGAGGCGATGGGGCTGGCGCACGAAATCGGGATGTGGACCCTCAACGCCGCTGCGCGGGAGGCGCGATCATGGCAGGCACAGGGCCTGGACGCGCTGCGCGTCGCGGTGAACGTGTCGGGGCATCAGCTCGACCGCGACGACATGGCGGCACTGGTCGCACGCACGCTTGCGCGGCATTCGCTGGGGGCGGCTGCGCTGGAGATCGAATTGACCGAGAGTGTCGCGATGAGCGACGGTACGCGCGCCACCCAGCTGTTCGACGCGTTGCGGGCGGCTGGCGTGCGGATCGCGATCGACGATTTCGGCACCGGCTATTCCAGCTTCAGCACGCTGCGCACGCTGGCGTTCGACAAGATCAAGATCGACCGGGAATTCGTGACGAACGTCGATACGCTGCGCGACAGCCAAGCGATCTGCCAGAGCATCGTCGCGCTGGGGCGCGGGCTCGGCATCCGCGTGCTCGCCGAAGGGGTCGAGCGACGCGCGGAATATGAGTGGCTGTTGCGTCACGGCTGCACGCATTTCCAGGGCTATTATTTCTCGCCACCGCTGAAGGGCGCGGAGTTCGTCGCGTTCGCACGCGATTCCGCCGGGCTCGCGAAGTTGCTGGCCATCGACCCGTACGCGATGCGGGACCGGATCACCGAAAGGCTTACCGCATGAGTTTCTCTCCTCGACAGGTCGCGCAGGCCGGCGCGCTGGCGCTCGCGCTTGCGATTACCGCCTGTTCGCATGGGCCCAAGGCGGGACCGCAACCGGCGCCTGCGCCGCAGACGACGCCGGCGAGCGAGATCGACGCAATCCTGCTATTGCTGGATCAGGGCGATAGTGGTGCAGCGAAGAAGCGGATCAACGCCGCGTTGAAGCGCGATCCGATGAATCCTTCGGTCCAGGTGCTGCGCGATTCGATCGACCGCGATCCGAAGGATCTGCTGGGGCCGACGAATTTCACCTATACCACGCGGGAC
>NZ_JPJC01000038.1:0-4049 GCF_000733135.1 Sphingomonas sp. FUKUSWIS1 | reverse complement strand
CCGCGCCGGCCGCACCGCCCCGGCCCGCCGCGACGCCGCAGGCCGAGGCGGACCAGACCAATGCCGCGACGCCGGGCACGACGGCCCAAGAGCAGACCACACAGCAGGCCACACCGCAGGCCGCACCCGAAGCCGGCGTCGAGGTCTCCAGCCCCGGCTATGACGCCGCAGCGGGCGAGGACATCGTCGTCGTCGGGCGCAACATCCCGAACACCGTGCGCGCGACCGCACAGATCGTCTCGGTGCTGTCGAGCGCGGACATCGCGCGGACGGGCGAGGGCGACATCGCCGGCGCACTGACGCGCGTCACCGGCCTCAGCGTCGTCGGCGGCGGCTTCGTCTATGTCCGCGGCCTCGGCGATCGCTATTCGTCGTCGCTGCTCAACGGTTCGCCCTTGCCGAGCCCCGAGCCGCTCCGCCGGTCGGTTCCGCTCGACATCTTCCCGACCGCGATCGTTGGCTCGGCGCTGGTCCAGAAGACCTATTCGGTGAACTATCCCGGCGAATTCGGCGGCGGCGTGATCAACCTCACGACCAAGGCGATCCCGGAGAAGAACTTCCTGAGCATCGGCGGGTCGATCTCTGCCGACACCGTGACGACCAGCGAGCTCGGCTATACCTATTATGGCGGCGATGCGGACTGGATCGGCTTCGACGACGGCGCGCGCAAGGTGCCCGCCTTCATCAAGAACGCGCCCGGCGGCACCGGGATCATCCCGACCGACCAGGTCGCGCAGCTGACCAACGCGAACACGACGCTGCTCCAGCGCAACAATCAGCTGCCGGCTAACTGGTCGGGCGAGCTGAGCGGCGGATCGGTGTTCGACTTCGGCTCGGACCGGCTGGGCATCATCGCGTCGCTGAGCGCGAGCAACACCTTCCGCACGCGCTCGTCGACTCAGCAGGATTCGGTGTCGACCGACGGCACGCTGCGCAATGATTTCCAGACGCTGCTGACCGACAACCGGATCGTCACCAACGCGCTGATCGGGCTGGGGTACGAATTCGGCCCGAACACGATCCGCTCGACCACCGTCTATATCCACGACACGCTGAAGCAGGCGCGCGGATCGTCGGCGACCGTCTACAACAATTCGAGCGGGCTGCGTTTCCAGCAGAACACCAACTGGTTCGAACGCCAGCTGTTCGAGAGCCAGCTGGTCGGCGAATTCAAGCTGACCGACGCGCTGAAATTCGACGCGCGCGGCGCCTATGCCAATTCGAAGCGCAACGCGCCGTACGAGCGGCAGTTCGACTATCTGTGCTCGGCAACCACCACGACCGGCCTGCCGATCAGCGTCGAGGCGCCCAACGGCTCGGACGGCGCGCAGTGCAACGGCGCCTATCAGGTGACCCAGCGCTTCACGCCGTTCGCCTCGATCATCTTCAGCGAGCTGAACGAGGATCTGTACACCGGGCAGGGCGACCTGTCGTACAAGCTCGACACCGAGCGGCCGATGACGCTGTCGACCGGCTATTTCTATTCGGACACGAAGCGCAATTCGACGCGCCTCCAGTTCAACTATCAGACCGCCGCGGGCGGCGGCACCGCGCCGGGCTATCCCTACAACCTGCTGCGTCCCGACTATCTGCTCGGGATCGATTCGCTCAACGCGAACCAGATCCAGCTGCAGTTCAGCACGCCGCTCGGCGCCTATGCCTATGACGCGTCGCTGCGCATCCATGCGGGCTATGTCCAGGCCGAGGCCGAGGCGACCGACGGCGTCCGTGCGACGATCGGCGTCCGCTACGAGACCGCCGAGGAGCAGGTGACGCCGATCGGCACGACGACGACGCGGCTGAAGAACGATTATTTCCTGCCCGCCGCGACGCTCACCTATAATTTCGCGAACAACATGCAGCTGCGTGCGAGCGCGTCGAAGACGATCTCGCGCCCGCAGTTCCGCGAGCTCGCACCGCAGCAGTTCCGCGATCCCGAATCGGATCGGCTGTTCTTCGGCAACCCGCTGCTGAAGGACTCGGAGCTCTACAATCTCGAGGGCCGCTACGAGTGGTTCTTCGCGCGCGACCAGCGCTTCACGCTCGGCGGCTTCTACAAGGAGATCAAGAACCCGGTCGAGCAGGTCGGCTTCTACACCGGCGCGGACGACCGGCTGCAGACCGGCTTCACCAACCTGCCCGAGGCGACGCTCTATGGCGCGGAGGTCGAGCTCCAGAAATATTTCGACCTCGACTTCCTCAATTCGGACTTTTTCGCGACGCGCCGCGCGCTGTTCATCGCCAACTACACCTATTCGAAATCGTCGATCACCGCGGACAATAGCTGCGTCCCGAACGTGCTCAACCAGACGCTCGGCGGGTGCCAGGCGGGCTTCGGTCCGGCCTCGCTCCAGTTCCGCGACGGCGCGTCACTGACCGGCCAGTCGGATCATCTGGTCAACGTCCAGGTCGGGCTCGAGGATACGGCGTCGCTCTCGGCGATCACGCTGTTGTTCAACTATGCGAGCAACCGCGTGACCAACCGCGGCCCCTCGAACCTCAGCGGCGTCGGCTTCCAGCCCGACATCATCGAAAAGCCCGGCATCCGCCTCGACCTGGTCGCACGGCAGGGCTTCGAGCTCGTTGGCGGCAAATGGGAACTGAAGGCCGAAGCGCGCAACCTGACCGGCACGCGGTTTCAGGAAGGCCAGACCTTCGACAATGGCGCGCAGGTGTTCATCAACCGCTACAATCTTGGCCGGGTCTTCACGCTGGGGCTGAGCACGACGTTCTGAGGTCGGGCGGCGGCGGGGCTGGGCCGGGGGGCCTGCCACCGGCCCGTCATCCCAGCGAAGGCTGGGATCCAGAGTTCCAAAGGACGGCGCTGCTCGGCTCTGGATCCTGGGTCGAGCCCAGGATGACGGGTGGGTGGGGTGAGCGGTTCATCTGCCACCCCTCCGTCATCCCGGCGAACGCCGGGACCCAGGGTCACGGGCGGACCGCTGCGTGGCTCTGAATCCCGGGTACCGGGGTAGGGGCGGCTACCCCCAGGGGCGCTCGCGGTACCATTTCGTGATGACGTATTTGACGCCGCTGCGGACCTTCATGCCGTGGTGGAGCGTCGCGGGGTTGGGCGAGCCGTCGGGCCGGCGGTTGTTCCAGGCGAGCAGCTTGCCGGTCTCGGGCTGGACGATCTTGTCGATCGCCTTGAACCGCGTCGCGCCGCCTGCCTCGGGCTGGTTGAGATAGACCATCACGGTCCAGGTGCGATTGCCCGCGACGCTGCAATAGCGGTCATAGTCGACACCGGTCGGCTCGAAATAATCGGTATGGCCCTTGAACTCCTGCCCCACCGCATAACGCTGCCCCTGGAGCGGTTCGCCATAAAGGCCGTCGAGCCCGGTCAGCGCGGCGATCCGCGCCTCGACGTCGGTGACCACCGGATCGGCGGGGTCGAGGTCGCCCGTCTCGCTCGTCCGGTAGCTCGCATCGCCGTTCGAATCGGAAATCGTCGACGGGCGGCGGACGGCGTCGATCCGCTCGAGCAGTGCGGCGCACAGCGCGGGCGGCAGGAAGCTGCGGTTGAGGAACAGCGTCAGCTTGGGGCTCGGCACGCGCTGGACCCCGGGGGCTGCGGTCAGCCGTGCGACGACCGGCTCGGCGGGCAGGCCGCTGCCGAGCGAGACCGGAGAGGGGGCGGGCGGCGTGTCGGCGGAGCGGATGACCATGATGCTGTTTTGCCGGGCAATCCGCGCTTGCGCCAGCGCGGCATAAATCTATCGCCAGATTGACGCGTAACTGTAACATGGCATGCCTAGCGCCATTGGGGGCGCCAATGGCGGCGGCACCGCGTCGGGAGGGGGTTCGCTCATGCGATTGACGATCGACGCACGGGCGCGCCGTATCCTGCGGCGGCTGCCCGTGATCACGGTATATTCCGCCGCCGAGCTCGCGCTGATGGCGGGGCTGGCGGTGCAATGCGCGCGGCTGATCTGGGTCGCGGTGGCGCCGGTGACGCCGCTCGGCGCGTGGCGCCCGGCAGCGATCGCGCCGGCGGGGGCGAATGGCGACATCCTGCGCAGCTTCGATCCGTTCTTCCGGCTGGGTGC
>NZ_JPJC01000037.1:0-16147 GCF_000733135.1 Sphingomonas sp. FUKUSWIS1 | reverse complement strand
AGCGCGTTGCAGATGTCCGCACCGCCCGCCGGCACCGTGAAGAACGGCGGCGTACGGTTCTCGCGCCCCGCGATCCAGGCGGTGAAGCGCGGGTTGCGCGTCGCGCGGTACTGGAAGTGCGGGCGGGTGGCGGCGGGAAGGTCGCTCGCCAGCCGCGCCGAGACGATCGGGCTGCGCTCGGCGGGGGTGGCGTAGAAGCCGAGCTCGCCCGTCCCGCGCGGCAGCGACGACAGCCACTCGATCCCGTCGACCACCCGCCCGACGACCGCGATGTTGCGGTCGAGCGCGCGCGGCGCATGGCCGATGACGGTGTAGAGCTCGGCGCCGCTGCCGACGCTCGGCGCCAGATCACGCGCGACGCCGACCATCCCGTAGCAATGCGGCAGCCATTGCCGTGCGCCCGAGCCGGCGAGCGGCCAGCCATCCGCGCTGTAGCCCGCCCATTCGGCATAAGGATCGCGCTTGGCCAGCCGCGCGACCGCGGCCGGCCCGGCCAGGTCATATTCGGCGGCGATCCCGTCCGCGACGCCGGGGACGAGCGGCTTCTTCTCGGTCGCATCGCCCCATTGCGCGACATAATTGTCCTGCACGCGGTACACGCTCGTCGCGCTGTCCCACCAGCGCGCGCGGGCGAGCGCGCGGATATTGGCGACATGCGCGGGGGCATAGGCAGGTGCGAGTCGGAGCGTAAAGCCATGCCCGTTCGCCAGCGTGAAGACGAGGATCTCGTCATCGGGCACCGCCACCCAGTCCGACGCGACCGGATCGGACGGCAGCGGTGTCGGCACCGGCGTGGCTTGGGCGAGGGCGGCGGCGAGAAGGGCGGTGATCATCGCTGTGAGACTGCCCGAGTGCCGCCCCGCACGCAATCGCTTGCGCCGCAGCCAAACCCGCTCTAGCAGGCGCGTTCCAGAGCAATGCGGAGCGGTGGCCGAGTGGTCGAAGGCGCTCGCCTGGAAAGTGAGTATACGTCAAAAGCGTATCGAGGGTTCGAATCCCTCCCGCTCCGCCACCACCCTTTGGATCTAAGCCCAAAGTTGCGATTAAGTCGCCGGGTTCCCATAACCGTTCCCCGAGAGCGCGCGTGCTTGAAGCCGAACGTCACCGCACGATTTCCGCGGATATCGCTGGCCGTGGTTTATGTGGCGTTAGGCCGCGCCCCTATATTGCGTACGGCCTATGCTCAGAGCTGAACGGTAAAACGGTGGAAAGACGCCCCTCCGCTTTCGGGCGGCGATTGCCGTGAACAGCTGTTCGTTCAGACGATGGGTTACGGGTTTAGTCGCCTGATCCATCCGAGATCGGACGTCTTTTCCAAGGTAGTAAATACGTGATCACTCAATAGCTTACTGTAATTATGATCGTATCATTATAGGCTCCGGGGCGGGGCGAGAGATTGGCGGGGATTCTTCCGTAAATTTGGTAGGTCGAACTCCCGCCAAGCAACGGGATGATATCGAAGGACCGCACGGTGGAGCTCCCGCCCGACCCGTCGCCCCAGATCTGCGTTCGCGCCGGATCCGCATAAAGCTGATAGGGTAAGGTCGCCGTTCCAGAGATCATGCGTCGCGCCGTATAGCTGCCATCTCGTCCCGGGCTGAGCGCGATCGTGTACCCGCCGAGACCGGAGAGTATGGAGCAGTTGATTGTGATCGTGCCCGTCGCGTCGTCCGGCGACGTGGCAGACCCGTCATAGTTCCCGAACGCGATCCCGCTCGCCGATACCGAGCATCCCGCATCCGCGACAGCCGGTATCGCGAGGCAGAAGAGCGCGAACAGCACGCGGGCGATCACGGGGCTGTCTCGACACAGGAAAACGGGCCAAGCCGCGCGAGACCCCGGTCCTGCGCAGCGACGGACAGTCCGACACGGCAGCGCGTGCCGTCGGGGCGCGCGACGTTCAGGACGGTGTGCTGGTCGAGCCCCTCGACGAAGGTCTCCCCGTCAAAGCCCAGGGGAAACGTCGCCCCGGACGCTTCCAGCGTGACGGTGCTTCCCGGTGGAAGTGGTCTACCGCTTGCGTCGACCAGGACCAGCACTGCGCCATTTGGTCGTTTGATCGGAAACCTGAGGACGACGCCTGCCCGATCCTGTGGCCGGACATCGCGTTCCCCGGTTGCGATCACGGCATCGGGCGGCAGATCGGTCGGCTCGATGGCGAGGTGATTCACCTGGAACGCCCGCAGGTCGGTCACCATCAGCTTGCCCGACCGGCCGGTTCGGCCGGCGACCCTGTTTTCGTGCAGCACCCGAACACCTGCCAAACCCTGCGTGTCGACAATCGCGAAACTGTCGTTGATCGTATTCGACAGGAATACCGAGCCATCGATTGCGGACACGGACCCGCGCGCCTGGGCACGGATCGTCGTTGCACCGTTGGTCCGATCGATCCCGGCGGCCAGCCATCCGATGCGGGACCGATGTTGGACTTCGACAAACTGGCTGTCGATCGCGCCGCGCCCGATCGCCGCCTGATAGCCCCATGGATCGGCCTCGCTCGTGCCGCGCGCCGCCTGCAGCTGGCTTTGCCAGCGGCCGCCTTGCATCTGCTGATCAACACTCGCCTGACTCCGCCGTCCGAAGGGAAGCGACAGGCCGAACATGATGCTGCGGCCGCCGCGTGCGCTGGTGTCGTGCGAGCCGTTCGCGTAGATCGATACCGGTCCCCGCTGCACGCTGTAGGTGACGGACGCCAGACGGACCGCGGAGCCGCGGCCAAACATCGCCGGCGCGCCCTTCAGCCTTTCCCAGGCGACGTCGCCTGCCTGATCGAGTGCGGTATAGCCGAGGGACATCGTACCGGCCGGACCCATTGCAAGCGCAATGCTGGCATTGGTCTGCCTGCGAATGGCAGGATAGCCATCGCTTGCCGCGTTGTCGCGAAAGTCCTTCGTCGCAAATCCGTGGGACAGCCTGAGTGACACCAGTGAGTCGCGGTGTTCGATTTGCGCGACACAGCGCACGCCGTTCCCGTCCCGCCCGCTGCTGGCCGCGCAATCACCCGTGGCGATTGCCAGGTTGGCCAGGTTTACCGACACGCCCGACCCGATGAGCGCCGCGCTGCGGGTTGCTTCGGCATAGAGCGCCGCCGTCAGCCGAGGCGATACGCCCCAGCGGTAGCTGCCGCTTGCCGCGAACTGTCCGTAGGCGTTGCTCTGGCTCCCGAATTGATGCCGGATCATGCCAGCCTGGACAGCGAACGTGTGCAACCCGGGTGCGAGCAGAGCATTGCTCGCATAATAGGCCACCGTCGTCCTGACGGATTGTCCCAGGGAATTCTGGAGGTTCAGCGAGACTTTGCCGCTGCCCGTCTGCACCGGCACGTTGCGGATCTCGAAGGGACCAGCGTCGATAGGCAGGGATATCGCGGATGTGTCGTTCACAAGGATGTCGGCGATGGTGGGAACGACCGCGTTGCCACGAAAATCGGGCAGCGGCATCGTGATCAGGTCGGGTCGCAGCGCGAAGTCCGAACCGAATTGGATGCCGCCGAGCCGGATCGCCCGTTGCGAGTCCGCTCCCGACGTTATGAAGTCGCCCAGCCTGAGCCGCAGCAGGCGGTCGGGCAGCGAAACGGTGTAGTTGAAATCAAGCCTCGTCGCGCGATAGGTCGTCGTCGTCCCCGAACGGAATGCGGTCATCAAGGCCTGGGCAGCCACAATCCCATGACCTGAAAAGACGCGGGCATCGAGGTACGCGGAAAGGGCCTGGCGACGAGCATCGCCGGTCACTGTCGTGTCGTAGTTCAGCGTGGAACCGGTCCCGCTCTCCACCGCTCCGGCCATGGCAGGATCGGCAGCGGCCGAGATCGTCGTTCTCACCAAACGCGCCTCGGAGGCGGTCACGTAGAGTCGGCCTGTAGCCTGATCGACGCGCCATTGGAAATCGCGGTCGGCGACGATGTCCGAGAGCTCTTCGCTGGGCGTCGTGCGCGGCGAAAGACCGAGTTCGGCGAGTTCCCTGGGCGATGCCGCCAGTCCGTCGCCCCGCAGGACAAACTCGCCGATTTTCCCGGTCGGGCGCCCATTGATCCAGACCTCCAGCAGCGTCGGTGCGGGAGCGGCCCCGGCATGGTCAGCGAGGCAGATCATCAGGAGAAATCGACAGGTCGATCGGAGGGCTTTGGCGCGCATCGCACGGTCCCGTCCCCGCTACCGCGCGAGGGCAACGGTGATGGGGCCCTTTCCGCCGTCCATCGTCAGTCGATAGCGGCCATCCGCGGCGGCTTGGATGGGCATGTCCTGGACCGGAAGTTCCCGCGTAGCGCCAGCCAGCAGATAGGGTGAACCACCGTTCTTGACGGCGATCGGCGCGCCGTTCGTGTCGCGCAGGACAACGTTGCGCAGCGTCTCATGGCGCGCTCCCGGATTTTCGAGCACGAGCACTGCGTCACCGTCCCGGTGCGCCAGCCGAAATCGAACGCCGGGGTTCGCCGGAGCGACGGGCTCGACGAAGATCGGCATGGAAATGCGCAGGACCATACGTACGGCACCGGGTTCGGACGCGCGCGGGATCTGATCGAGGATCAACCGGTACGTCAGTTCCTTGGACGTCGCCTTATGCCGCACGAGCACCCGGAAGACCTGGTTCGAATGGGGTAGGATCGTCACGATGCGGGGGCTGACGACCACATCGTCGGCCGGTACAAGGACATCCTCGGGCTGTTGCGTCCAGGCGAAGGGCCGGATCTGGACCACCGTTTCCTCAGCGCCATCGTTGCGAACCGTCAGGCTCGTCGCCTGTTGCGAGGCGGCAAGATTGAACGTGACCGGGCTCACCGACAGGGATTGTGCGTGAAGCGGGGCGATGCCCGTTGCCAGGACGATCCCGTATCCGCCCGCCATCGACCAGCGACGAAGCCTCTCGAAGCGAAAAAAACTTCCCCGGGCCATCAGTAGGTGATCGTTGCGGTCAGAGTATCCGAATAGGCTCCGGGAACGGGCAATTGACCCGCCGCAAGGCGCCCATAGACGGTAATGGCCTGAGCGCCGCCGTTGCCGGTGCCCGAGACCGTGTCCGTACCGATCGTCGTGCCCCAGCTATTGGTACGCGCACTGTCGCGATAGACGGCATAGGCGAGCACATCGACGCTGGGGCCGTTCATGTACCGGTTCGTTACGGTCGCCCCCGTGCCCAAGCCTGCGCTGACGCCGATGGTGTAGGCGGTGGTATCCGTGCAGGTCGCGGTGATCGTCGAAGTCGCGTCGGTTTGGGCCCCGGTATAGGTTCCGAACGTCAGCGCGGTCGCCGAAATCTGGCAACTCGACACGACGTTGGCCGTCACATTGAACGTCGTGTTCGCCGTCGATGCGCCTGCCGAGCCATTCGCCACAACCATGCATAGGGGAATGCTCAGAACGCGAGCCTGCGTTTTAAAAAAGGCTGTAGTGGTGTGAAGCGACGGCCGACCTATGCGCAGTGACGCAATATGCCGGGCCAAGTTCTGCGTAATCATAAGACGGCGACCTTTCTCAAGCAATTATAGAATGCCCGCCAAAGGAAGGGCGTCAGCCTCAGGAAAAACGTCACCATTTATATGCGGGGATCCATCACCGGTGGCCCTAACCAACTGCAGATTGTTGCGAATTAGGAAGTTCTTCAGAGTCCACTTGGACTGAGGAGTCTGGACGGTAATTCTTCAACTCGTCGTACTGAAGCGCTTTGTCGCTTAAAAAGAGTGGCTGAGATGTATTTAGCATTTGTCCAAATACGTGCGCGCCGCGATCAACCCGAAAGGCGCCGATTATCATTCTCGCAGCCGTTTTAACCAACGGCGGCCTCCCACCGACTGCCCTAAATCGGACGCGCCGCTTTCTTCTCGATCACGGCGGCCATGAGGAAATATCAGCCGCCAAAAGCCGTCAGCGCGAACAGGGAAATGCTTGAAGTCGGGGAGCGGGGAAGGTGGCAGAGATGGCCGGATTTGGTTCGAGTATGTCAGTGTAGTGCAAGCAATGAATCAGACGCGCACCGTCCGCAGGTCTCAAACTTGACTTACGCGACCTTGCCGAACCCGTCACTGAAGCACCACGTGCCTCGCCCCCTCCGCTTCGCGTCGTAAAGCGCAACGTCAGCGGATTTCAGGATTGTTTGTATGCTGTCGCCGTCGCCGGGATAAAGCGCGATGCCGATGCTGAAACTTAGGCTCATCTGTTCTCCGTTGAAGTCGACAGCAGGCTGGACGCCATCGACGATGCGACCGCATGCCGCATCGATATCGGCGGTGCTGCCGACGTCGGGTAAGAGTATGGCAAACTCGTCACCGCCGAGCCGCGCGACATGGGTCAACTCGCCGACGGCAGCACGCAGGCGCTCTCCTGCCGCGACGAGGAGCGCATCGCCAGCATCGTGGCCATACGTGTCGTTGACGACCTTGAAATGGTCAAGATCGATCAGGAGCAAGGCGAACCGGGACTTTTGACGATCGGACAGTGCGATGAGATTGCGCATGTGTCGTGTGAACTGTCGACGATTGGCGAGGGAGGTAAGTCCGTCGAAATATGCCAGATATTCGAGCTCGTCATGAGCTTTGCGTAGCGCCGCATCGCTCCGCCAGTTTGCCCGCACGCTTGCGAAGATATAACTGATGCAAAGACCCGACGCGATTGTCGACGTGAGAGTGGTAAAATAGCTTGCTGGTTCGACCAGCCAAGGCAGCGCGAGCATCGCGCTGGCGGGAACACCAACCTTGAACGCCACTATCGACGGAGCGCGGAAGGCAAAGGCCTGGGCGTGGATCAGCTGCGAGATCAGCATGACGATAACCGCTGAACCTATATCAGGTACCCTGCTCCACCACAGCAAAACCGGCAAGCTCGTCCACGCGATCGTCGTCATGAGTGCGGAGGCAATATAGTTGAGCCGCAGCGGCAGGCGCACGCCATCCGGTCGCGCCAGCAGGATACTGCATTGCCTGCACCACAGCTCCGCAAATCCGACAAAGCTGATCCATTGTATCGCAGCGCGAGAGCCCAGATGGGTGAGCAACAGCAAACTCGCCAGAGCGGCGATCACCAATCGCGGCAACAGCGTTTTCAGGCCGTCCAGCGCCGCCCCATCGAGCCGATGGTCTCCCAGCCGTTCCAGCCAACCACGCGATATCAGATCGCGGGGCATGATCACGTGTTCCCTGATGCCAGCACAGCCAGGATTGGACGAATTCGGTCGCAGGGGCAGTGCGTAGTCCTGTGCCGCCGATCGTGATGGTAGGGAAAAGCGCCGACATGCATGCGCGCATTATAGGACAGCGTGAATCGATCGAGATAACGACACCGAAAAGTTCACTGATCGGACCTTGCCATCCAAGCTGCAGAAATCACCGGTTTTTGCATTGATCCAAGAACGGCATGAAATCTAGGCTTCCGCCGATGCAAAAGGCTGATGCATCTGGGACGCCCATGCAGTGGCTGGTTTTCCGGGGTGCAGCCCTAAAAGTGGAAAGTTCGCTTCCTCTCCATTCCCGACACTTACAAAAAATCTGACGCCAAAAGCGGTCAATCGCGGCGCATGAATATCCAGTAGCCGCCCGTACTGGCAGACTGGATACGCACCGTCAGTTCCCGGTCGCGGTCCTCGAAGTCGCCGACGTGGCTGAACTCCAAATCGAGCACGCCCGATACCCGGGCACGCTCGACGCGACCGCGAAAGTCGGGATTGTCCATACAGGGGGCGATCCTGCTGAAGAAGTCGAGGCCGAGGCGGTCATGATTGCCGGAACCCGACAGGCGCCGCTCTGCCGCACTATAATATTCGACCTTGCCATCGTCGCCGATCCGGATTGCGCCATAGGGCAAGGCGTCGACCGTTTCGCTTGGTAGCGCCTCTATCGCCATCGCCAGCTGGGGCTCGTTGAAATCGGGTAGCTCACGGGCGTCAACCATCATCGTTCCCCCACCGCTTCACGTTCGATGACAACCGCACCGACGATATGATCGACGACGATCCCGTCCGACGAGAAGGGCAGCAACAGCCGCTCGAATGTTTCCCTATACCCGTCACCAAGGTTGATACGGGCATATTCATGCGATGGCTTGCCGGTCAGCGCGCAGCGGCGATAGGCCGCCTCGCGGGCCGCGAGGCTATCGTTGCCACTGACCGGCATCTCGGTGGCGGCGATGCTGTGCGGTACAGCGTTGCGCAAGGTGTCGCCGACCAGCGTGAAGGTGAAATGGATCGGCACCTTCCCCAAGTCGATCTGCGCAACCACGATCCGGTGCGGCTCGCTGCATGCATTGATCGTGAACGTCTCGAACAACGGGATGACTTGGCCTGCGCGGATGGCGCGCCAGTGGTCGAGCAATGACCGGGTGCAATCGGACTTCAGGCGCAGCGTCAGCCGATCGAGCCGCTCGGCATCGGACGCACGCTGGTCCCGTGCAATCAGGATGCGGCGCAGCGCATAGTGCAATACGGCGGGGTTGAAGGGCTTCTGCACGACCGTCTCGCCATCGAGAGCGGCTTCGTTGGCGATCCCCGTCATGAACAGGCAGGGAATGTCCGATCCCGACGCGCGCACCTGCGCGACCAGGTCGTTACCGGACATGTCCGGCATGTGGACGTCGGTCACGAGCGCGTCGATCGCCCGCGTCCGTAACTCGAGCAGCGCCGCCTGTGCGTCCGGCGCGACGATGACTTCGAAGCCGTGGTCAGACAATCCTTCGGCGATCATGGCGCACAATTCGGCGTCATCATCGACCAGCAGGACCGTTTCGAAAGCGCGCCCGATCGCGTTGACACCGGTCTCGTCGCTGCCGGGTGCAGAATCGGAACCGCCAGGATCAACGGCACGCGGCAGGAAGATCGAGAATGTGGTTCCGTGGCCGGGGCGGCTTTCGATACGCAGGGCACCGCCCGACTGCTCCACGAAGCGCTGCACCATCGCGAGGCCCAGCCCGGTCCCCTTGCCGCGCGCCTTGGTCGTGAAGAACGGCTCGGTAATCCGCTGCAAGGTATCGCTGTCCATGCCGGGACCGTCGTCGGCCACGACGATCCTGATCGCGTCCTGGCCGTCCAGTTCCAGCGGAAGATCCGCTGAAGTCCGGGCGCAATTGCTGACGGCGATATGCAGGTGGCCGCCGCCATTCATCGCATCGCTGGCATTGTTGGCAAGGTTGAGCAGCGCCGACTGCAATTGTGTCGGGTCTGCCAGCACAGGCCAGAGATCGTCATCGCAGTCGATCGCGAGCGCGACGTTGCCGCGCATGCCGTGCCGGACGAGGTCGGACATCTCGCCAATCGCGCCGGCTAGGTCGACACGCTGCGCAACCACATCCTCCTGGCGCGCAAAGGCGAGCAGCTGTCGTACAAGCGCAGCACCCCGCTCGGCCGCGCGCTGACCCATCGTCGCAATCTGCTCGATGCGCGGGTCGTCATTGCGGTTCTGGATAATTGTAAGCCCGCCGATCACCGCGCCGAGAATGTTATTGAAGTCGTGCGCGATGCCCGACACGAGCTGACCAACCGCTTCGAGCTTTTGGCTTTGCAGTTGCGCAGCCTGTACCGCTTCGCGCCGCTCAATCTCGGCCGTGAGGCGTTCATTGGCCTGGTTCAGTGCCGCAGTGCGAGCACGGACACGACGCTCGAGGTCAATATTCAGGTCCCGCAATTCGGCCTCGCGGCGACCCAAGGCCCGCGTCCCGTACTCCTTGGCGATGAGATCATGGAAATAGCAGACGATGCCGTAGCATTCGTCCGGTAGTGTCACACGTTCGATCCGCCAGCCATATGCCTCGCGTGCCTCGATATCCGCGCGCTGTTCCGGCGTCGTTGCCGCGTCATACGCCATGCCGGTGTCGAGCGTCTGTCGGAAGCGGGCTATCGCTTCGTTAACAAAGGGCTCGGGCAAGAGAGCGCGAAGAACGTCGGCGAAATCGCGGCCGATCAGCGGATGGACGTTCTCGAATACCATCCGGGCGCCGCGGCTGACCACGCGCAGCCTGAAATCCGCATCGACCAGGCAGACCCCGAAGGGGTTGTTCGCGATCAGCGCTTCGAACGTCTCGATCTGGCGGCGAAGCCGGCCTTTCTGGGCCTTGTCATGCGTGATGTCGCGCATGACCGATACGAAGCCGGTGATTTCGCCCCGCTCATCGCGCGTCGCGAATGTCGAGCGCTGGACGTCGATGATATCGTCGGTCTTCAGATTGACGAGCTGCATCTCGCCCTCCCACACGCCGTCCCGCCTTGCCGTCGGCACGACGACCTCGTCGACGAGGTGGCGTTGTTCTGGGACAACGTAATCGGTCAGCCGCATCGGGAAAATGTCGGCCGCCTCGACTCCGATGAGGCGTCGGCCGGCCGGATTGAGATAGGCGAGTCGACCGCCGGCATCGCAAAGGCTGATCAGGTCGCCGGTGTATTCCGCCATCTGGATCAGCGCGGCGCGTCCATGTGGAACCGCCTTGAGAAAGTCGGCGCGGCGCCCCTTGGCGAGAGGCTCGATGCTGTGACCGTCCTCGTTTGCGTCTTCCATAAAGGGCTCCCTGCCAGCGGGATCGATCCGGATGCGAAACATTAACCCTATTTCGAGGATGGCACCATATCGGTTGTGGTTCTTGCTAAAATCTGTTGTATTTTGGGAGTCGCACTCGGCCAGCTAGATCCAGCCCGACGGGCCGCGCGCGTCTCAGCGCACAAAGCGTCGCATGAGATTGCCAGCCTATCGAAATGGCACTCGGCGCTATCGCTGCTGGAATAGGGCGGGCCTCGGCTAACACCTGAATGCACGGCTGAGACTGTCGATCCTGCTCCCAGTCCCGGACGCTCAGCCGCGGTTTCGCGCGCGCCGGTACCGGACATCTGTTTATGTCGGCTTCGTGCCGACCCCTGAGAGAAGCACGAATCCCGGGTGACGATCTTAAGCCCAGCAGAAAAACGGCTTTTTGTATTGGTTTAGCTACCGTTTCGTCAGGCCTTCGCACTTGCTGTGGCGGAGAGAGGCCTGCCTCTGTGACGTAGACCGCGAGAGAGACGCGGCCATTCGTAGTCGGCAGCGCATCTGCTTGCGAGAGAAGTGTTGCGGCAGCGCCGTACGAGCGGGGACGTCGCGATTAAGGCGCAGGCTCATCAACGTCGACGTTTATTCACGTCGCCATTTACACGTTGAAAACTTCGCGTTCTTATCTTGAGCTTGCGTCACCATTGAAAGTGCCCAACAATGATCTTGGTCGTCGAGGACGAGACCGACGTCCGGGAGGAGTTGGTTGAAATGTTAGAATTGCGCTCGTTCGCGGTTAGCGGCGCAGCGTGTGTGGCCCTTGCGCTGGAGAGCTTAAAGCAAGGTTCCAGCCACGTAACCCTATTGACGGACCTCCGCTTGCGAGACGGCAGTGGCCTTGACCTGGTCCGCGCAATCCGAGCCGACCCTGACCTGCGGGCAAAGGTGAACACCATAATCCTGATGACAGGCCACACCGATCTGACCGAACAAATAGAGCATGAAACCAAGAAGAAGGATCTTCATGTCCTTTTCAAGCCAGTCGACTTAGAATTGCTCCTGTCACTGCTTACACAAGACGGGCGGGGTTGATGAATGACATCGTCAACCGTTTACGGCACGGCGGCGAGTTTCAGCTAGCCGCAGAGCCGCTACGGCAAATGACCGTCCAGGGATGGGCTCTGACGATCGTCCTTTTGGCCGTGGCCATCGGCGCGAGTTCCTTCCGCATTATTCTTGCGCCCGGGTTCGAAATGTATCTAGGCCCCCTTTTCTACCTTCTCGCATACAGGTTGGGTGGTCTGCGGCTAGCCATTCCCATGGTGCTGCTAACGATGGCGTCATCCTGGTTCTGGTGGGGCCATATCTTTACCATCGCGCTGGCGCTGGGGCATGTAGTTTTCATCAATTGGACCCGCTTCGCTGGCTCTTCACTTGCCATCGCCACCGCCGTCTTTTTGCTTACCATCGGGACGGCGGCGGGGTTTCTATTCCTGCGCATCAACTACGATGCGTCGCTGACGATTTTCGCGCTGACGATGATCCGCAAGCTTCTCAACGATGTGTTGATGGCAGCTTTGGTCGATCTAGCGCTGTCACTCTTCGTCGTGAACCTTCCAGCCGGTCGGGTCTCGCTCCGCCGAACAATCAGCCTCGCCCAGCTCCTGCCGGCATCCATAACACTCATCGTGCTCGCGTGCGCGCTCGTCATGTTTGTCAGCAGTGTCCGGCGCTTTCCGGAAGAATTCAAATCCTTCATGGCCGAAACCGCGCGTCTGGCTGAGGTGCGGATCGGTCGCGGGCTTGTGACCGGAAATGGGTTCTTGGGCGTGGCAAAAACGCGCAATACAGGAAGGCATCCCCAAAAACTGCTTATCTCAGACAAAGAAAGCAGTCTGCGCTCCGCACAAGCAATGCAGCTTTTCGGCTGCACACGGATCGATGATGGATCGAAAGTGACGGGGCCGAACGACCGCAATACGTTTGCCTACTGGGTTACCGCGTGTCAGCTCGGCCGTTACACGTTTCCTGACCGCAAATATTTCTATCTCTACTCAACCCGACCCGCTGCCGAGAGTGCCTATCGCGTCGTGCTTCTAGAGATGCTCGGCCTGGGCGTCATTCTCGTCGTGTCAATCTTGCTGCAGCTGCTCATCACGCGCGCCCTGCGTCGTTCGCTGCAGGCCTGGAAGCAAGTCGCGGAAGGGTTCGGCCAGCCTGGCCTTTCGCTGCCTCAAAAGCTCACGTTCAACGAGTTCGACCGCCCGATCGCAGCTATCGTCACCGCGAACAACAGCTTTGCCGAGTTGGTGCAAGAGCGCTTGCGAATTGCCCGGGCATTCATCGAACTCAAAAAGGAAATGGACCTGAGCCTTGCGGCGGACATCCGCTTCGACGCTGCCAAGGGCACCCTCGCTTTTCTGGACATGAACATCGAACGGGTTGCACAGGAGCGGTCCGAAGCAATCCATACCAATGATTGTCTAGCTTTTGCGGACATCTGCGATGATGCCGAGGCGTTTGTCGAGTTTCGGCTCGCAGACCAGGAATCGAGTGATTGGTATCTATTCGTCGGTCGCGACCTCCTGGCTCCCGGCCATTGGCGTTCGGGGTGGTTGGTGCGCCTCCGGCAGTCGAAGCTGGCGCAGAATCGGATGCTTCAGCAGGCGCGTCTCGTCGAGCTCGGGGGCATGGCCTCAGCCCTGAGTCATGAACTCAAACAACCTCTCTTCACCATCTCGCTTTCTGCCGAGAATGGCCGTTTGTTGCTCGATCAGGCGAGCCCCGATGGCGCGGCGCGTGCTCGCGACAAGTTTGATCGGATCAGCGAACAGGTAAACCGCGCACGCGATATCATTGCGCGCATTTCGCGCTACGCTCGGATCGAGAATGACAGCCCCGAACCGCTTGATCTGGGCGACGTCGTCAGCACAACCTTGTCCTTCATGCGGCCGTTGCTGATCCAGCACGATGCCGGCGTGAAAATGACGTTGCCAGACGGGCCACCGGTTCTGCTCCTCGCTCCGCGCGTCGGCCTCGAGCAGGTGCTCGTCAACGCCATTCAGAACGCGGTCGACTCCATCGCAACGCGACGCGAAGCCGAGGACGCCAGTCTGACCGGTGCCGTCGAACTGGAGGTAACTGTCTCAGAGAGCGGCGTTCGAATCAGTATTGTGGACAATGGCGCCGGGCTGTCTTTGAGTCATCCGGACCGGGCATTCGATGCCTTCATGACCACCAAGGAGACGGATCGCGGGACAGGTCTTGGCCTTTATATCTCCCGGCAGATCGTCATGGAAATCGGCGGAAAGATCAGCATCAGATCGCGCGAAGCTCCGGAGCGAGGTGCGATCCTGACCATCGATTTTCCCGATTTCGTGGCTATTTAGCCTATCAGGCTTCCATTGGAGACGGTGGATCGAACCTGACCGCCGCGCTGCTGACGTTGAGCCTGAACAAATGGCCGTTCTTCTCTCATAGCGTACGTTCCGCGGCTGTTAGTTGCGGTAGAATCGCACAGCAGAAAGCGATTTCGCGTTCGCGGAGCCGGGTCGCGCGCCACCGCAATTCTCGGCGAGCGTCCGAAACTGCCCATTTCTTTTGAGACGGGCCTACTTTGATGAAGACTCGGCCTTCGGCTCCCACAACTCTATCTTGGTCCCATCCGGATCAACGATCTACGCAAATTTCCCGCTTGCGTCGGTGTCATCCCTTTTGAGTATCGCAACGCCCTTTACTTTCAGACGATCAACGAACGCGTCCAAGTCATCTACCGCGAAATTAAGCATGAACTCGCGCTTTGAGGGTTCCATATAGTTGGATCCCTCCTGAAAAACATTCAGAGTGAGTACTGGCGGGTGCTCTGGCGCGTCATAGCGCAGAGCGAATCCGCCCCACGCCTCAACTTTGATGCCGAGAACATCACGACACCACGCCATGAGGGCTGTCGGCGCTTTGCTGTTAAAGAAAACGCCACCGATACCGGTAATTCGACCGATCGGCTCTGCGGAGATAGTCATGGGCGTCAACGCAGCCAAGACGGCAACGACTGATAGTAGCCTGCGGATAGTCGGCACAGCATTAGCTCCCCCCATCGTTGCTGGCACGATGTTATCGGCGTGCGGATCGCCTGGGAATTCTATTCCCGATCGACCATTCTCTTTGCAGAAAGGGGCAGTCTCGCAATATCGGTTATTGCGGTCCGCCTTCCCGAAAGCGGACCGCCAGCAATCCTTCCCATCATGACGTTCATGGTCGAACACCGGACAACGAAAGCGGCCAGCGCGGAGATGAACGAATGATTGAAGTTGGGGAGCGGGGAAGTCCGCGCGAATGACCGAATATGGGTCGTGTACCCAATCGGCCACTCAAGTCTTGACCTCGGACATGGCTCGGTCATCCGGGCTGCGTAAGATGCCATCTTTCAGCATGTTTGCGACGACCTTCGCGATCTCATCTGGTGTCTCGTCTTCGCTCCAGACGCCGTAGCGAAGCCCCAGGAACACGTTCATTCCCATGATCGCCCAGCCATGGACCTCGCTGACGTCGCCCTTGACCTCGCCGCGGTCCGCCGCCTTTCGCAGGCGACGCGTGATCCGGTCCGCCGTGGTCGCATAATGGAGGCGAAAGCTCTCTGGATCGACGAATTCGGACTCGTCGATGATCCGGTAGATTTCCTTGTGGTCACGGACGAAGCTGATGAATTCGCGAAGCCCCGCCTGCTCGGCCGCGATCTGATCGGGTGCGGACAGGATCGCCGGGGCGACATGATCGCGAACCTGGTCCGACATGTCGCGGACGAGCGCGCGGAACACCGCGTCCTTTGAGTCGAAATAGGTGTAGAAGCTGCCGAGCGCGACTCCGGCGCGGCGCGTGATGTCGCTGATCGAGGCCTGGTGGAACCCGTTGTCGCCGAACTCGATCGCGGCGGCGTCGAGGATCGCGCGCATCGTCCGGCGGCCACGCTCGGTCCGCGGTGCCTTGCTGTCGCCGATGACCGCCGGGTCTGACGGCGTCGTCTCCTGCGCCTTCGCCATTCTCGTCTGCCCCTGATACACAAGTTGAATACTGGTTCAGGTTTCAGTATAGACTGGAGCCAAGGCGCACAACCCGGATCATACCGGGCGCATCACGCGGGCGCCGCAGGAGGGGATGACACCGTGGCACAGCCGAAATCCGTCATGATCTTGTTGAACGCCAGTGTTGCACTCGGCGCGTTGCTGGCGGGATCCGCGTCCGCGCAGACGCAACCCGTCGCGCCGGCAGCAGACGCGGCTCAGGCCGGGCCCGTCATCGAGGAGGCCGGGATCGACGGCGATATCGTCGTCACCGCACGCCGCCGCGAGGAACGGCTGCTCGACGTGCCGATCGCGATCACCGCGTTTACGGGCGCGCAGCTCGAGGCGTCGGGGGCGCTCGACGTCACCGATCTCGCCGCTGTCACGCCGAACGTCACGCTGGAAACGTCGCGCGGCACCAATTCGACGCTCACCGCCTTCATCCGCGGCGTCGGCCAGCAGGATCCCGTCGCCGGGTTCGAGGCGGGCGTCGGCATCTATCTCGACGACGTCTATCTCAACCGGCCGCAGGCTGCGGTCCTCGACATTTACGACGTCGAGCGGATCGAGGTGCTGCGCGGGCCGCAAGGCACGCTCTATGGCCGCAACACGATCGGCGGCGCGGTGAAATACGTGACCCGCCGGATCGGCTCGG
>NZ_JPJC01000036.1:7066-13903 GCF_000733135.1 Sphingomonas sp. FUKUSWIS1 | reverse complement strand
CGCGCCGACGAGTCGCAGGCGGCGGGCCGCGCGATGCGGGCGCGCCGGCCGCGTCGCGGTCTGCCGCTCCGCGCGGTCGCACCCAATGCGGTCACCGCACTCGCCCTCTGCTCGGGCCTCAGCGGCGTCCGGTTCGCGATCGGCGGCCAATGGGAAAGCGCGGTCGCGATGATCATGGTCGCAGGCGTGCTTGACGGACTCGACGGCCGGATCGCGCGCATGCTCCACGGCGAAAGCCGGTTCGGTGCGGAACTCGATTCGCTGTCCGATGCCATCTCCTTCGGGGTTGCGCCGGCACTGATCGTCTATCTCTGGTCGCTTGCCGCGCTGCCGCGGATGGGCTGGATCTGCGCGCTGATCTTCGCCGTGTTCTGCGCGCTCCGCCTCGCGCGCTTCAACGCCAAGATCGACGAGAGCCATCAGCCGCACAAGTCCGCGGGCTTCCTGACCGGGGTGCCCGCGCCCGCCGGGGCAGGGCTCGCGCTCATGCCGATGTTCTTCTGGTTCTGGACCGACGAACCATTCTTCGCCTCGCCCTATATCGTCGCACCCTGGATCGCGTTCGTCGCGCTGCTGATGGTGTCGAGCATCGCGACCTGGTCGTGGAGTTCGCTCAAGCTGCGTCGCAACGTCCGGTTCGAGGCGATCGCGCTCGTCGTCCTGCTCGGTGCCGCGCTCGTCAGCGCCCCCTGGCACACGCTCAGCGTCATCTGCCTTCTTTATATCGTCTCGATGCCGTTCAGCATCGCCAGCTATGCCAGGGTCCGCCGCCAGCGCGCCGGCGTCCGTAGCGGCGAGACGTCCGCCAAACCGGGTCTCTGATCCGACCGACCGAGCCCCGGGACTGCTGACCCGGGGCAGACCCGTAAAGTTCGATCCCCGTGTAATCCACAAGCCGGCCACGCCCGCGGATCAGTAAGACGCCTGTCGATCAGGCGCCCAGGCCAACCCGCCAAGGTTCAGGCGGCGGCATTCCAGCGCTGCGACGGCTGCGGCATGCCGGTCGAAGACCAGCGGCGGACCGCGATCCGGCGCTCGGCGCGCGCGAGCGTCTGCAGCGGGGCGAAGGCCGGCTCGACATTGCCCGATGCCAGGCTGACGATGCGCGACCATTGCGGTGCGATCGACGTCAGGATCACCGCGGTCGCGACTGCGAACGACCCCGAGAACACCATGAAGCTCACTATCATCATCCCGCTCATCTTCCCGCTCGCCTTCCCTGCAAATGCGAACATTTTGTTAAGGTTCGCAACACCCGGTCGAAAACATCGTTCCGTTCGTCGCATTTGGATCACCGCCGTTCCGGGGTGATTCTGCGCCGAGTCGAACCTCTGTTCTGTTCTGGCCCCGTTATGTTCTTATTGCGTTCTTTTGTCAAGTCGGAGGTAAGCCGTTGCATTTGGCGCGGTCCCCGGCTAAGGGCCCCGCCTCTAACCCCGCATGGGAGGCATCATAGCCCGGTGCGTTTCGGTCATTCGGCCGGCACGTCATCCGCTTCCCAGAGGCACAACCGGAAGGACATATCCTATGGCGGCACCAGTCGTCTCGATGCAGCAGCTCATTGAAACGGGCGCACATTTTGGTCACCAGACGCATCGCTGGAACCCCAAGATGAAGCCTTACATCTTCGGTGACCGCAACGGCGTCCACATCCTCGACCTCTCGCAGACCGTGCCGCTCTTCGCGCGCGCGCTCGAATTCGTCTCGTCGGCCGTCGCCGGCGGTGGCAAGGTCCTGTTCGTCGGCACCAAGCGCCAGGCGCAGGAGCCCGTCGCCGACGCCGCACGTCGCGCAGGTCAGCACTTCGTCAACCATCGCTGGCTGGGCGGCATGCTCACCAACTGGAAGACCATTTCGGGTTCGATCAAGCGTCTGAAGACGCTCGAGGAAATGCTGTCGGGTGACACCGTCGGCCTGACCAAGAAGGAAGTGCTCCAGCTCACCCGCGAGAAGGACAAGCTTGAGCTTTCGCTCGGCGGCATCCGCGACATGGGCGGCATTCCCGACGTGATGTTCGTGATCGACGCGAACAAGGAAGAGCTGGCGATCAAGGAAGCCAACACGCTGGGTATTCCCGTCGTGGCGATCCTCGATTCGAACGTCTCGCCGGACGGCATCGCCTTCCCGGTCCCCGCGAACGACGACGCCGCGCGCGCCATCCGCCTCTATTGCGAAGCCATTGCAATCGCAGCGACTCGTGGTGGCCAGGAGCAGCAGCGCCGGACCGGTGCCGACATCGGTGCGATGGTCGAGCCGCCGAAGGAAGAGGCGATCGCCGAGCCGACCGTCGAGCCGACCGCCGACACGACGCAGGTTGCGGCGAATGCCGAGACCGCCGCAGAGTTCGCGGCCGAGGGCGAGCGCCAGATCGACGCATAAGCGTCGTCGCCGAACCGTCATGCGGGCGGGGTAGGGCATCTGGCCTTACCTCGCCCGCAACTACATTCAGACTAAAGAGGATTTACGGACATGGCTGATATCACGGCAGCAATGGTCAAGGATCTGCGCGAAAAGAGCGGCGCGGGCATGATGGACTGCAAGAAGGCGCTCAGCGAGAACGCCGGCGACATGGAGCAGGCGATGGACTGGCTGCGGACCAAGGGTCTCGCCGCCGCCGCCAAGAAGTCCAGCCGCACCGCGGCCGAGGGCCTGGTCGGCGTCGCCGTTTCGGGCACCAAGGGTGCTGCGGTCGAGGTCAACTCGGAAACCGACTTCGTCGCAAAGAACGATCAGTTCCAGTCGTTTGTCCGTGACGTGACGCAGATCGCGCTCGCCACCGGTGGCGACATCGACTCGCTCAAGACGCAGGCGATGCCATCGGGCAAGACCGTCGAGGAGGTTCTCACGAACAACGTCGCGACGATCGGCGAGAACCAGTCGCTGCGCCGTTCGCGCACGCTCGAAGTCAGCAAGGGTGCGGTCGTTCCGTACATCCACAACGCGGCATCGCCGGGCCTCGGCAAGATCGGCGTGCTCGTCGCGCTCGAGTCGGAGGCTTCGGACGAAGTGCTCCAGACGCTCGGCAAGCAGCTTGCGATGCACATCGCAGCGGCGTTCCCGAAGGCGCTGAACGAAGCCGATCTCGACGAGGCCGAGATCGAGCGTGAGCGCGCGATCGCGACCGAAAAGGCCGCCGAATCGGGCAAGCCTGCTGATATCATTGCAAAGATGGTCGAAGGCGGCATCGCCAAGTACCGCAAGGAGCACGCCCTGGTCAGCCAGCTGTTCGTGATGGACGGCAAGACCAAGATCTCCGACGTCGTCGCCAAGGCCGGCAAGGACGCGGGCGCCGAGATCAAGCTGGTGGACTATGTCCGTTTCCAGCTCGGCGAAGGCATCGAGAAGGAACAGTCCGACTTCGCCGCCGAAGTCGCTGCCGCCTCGGGCGTTCCGCAGGCGTAACAACGCCCTCCCTCTCCCGTCCGGGGAGAGGGAAGGGGCCCACGGCCACTCGGTCGTGGGAAGGGTGAGGGGAGTGGCGAGGTCTCGAACCTCACGCCCCTCATCCGGCCCCGCTGGTCCACCGTCTCCCCGAGGGGAGAAGGATCGCGGAGTAACCGCGTACTACTCCGTCATCCCCGCGCAGACGGGGATCCAGGCCCTATGCAATCGGTGTTCGTTCGCGACGCCGCCCCCTTCCGGGCCTCCATCTCCGCGAAAATGACGGCATTTCCCCTCGCGCGCCCTCCTGCGGTCGACGATTTTCCGTCTCCTGACCGCTCAGAGTCCACACAGGCACGTCGCAGCGCTTCACATCCCCGGCCTCGCCGCCTAAGGTCCGCGCCGCCCCGCCAATCACAATTCGAGATTTATGACGCCTCCGCGCTTCAAACGCATTTTGCTCAAACTGTCGGGCGAAGTCCTGATGGGACCCGCCGGTCTTTCGATCGATCCCACCGTCACCGCACGTGTCGCCGGCGAGATCGCCGACGTCCGCGCCAAGGGCTATGAGATCTGCATCGTCGTCGGGGGTGGCAACATCTTCCGTGGCCTCGCCGCCGCTGCCAAGGGCTTCGAGCGCGCGACCGCCGATTATATGGGCATGCTCGCGACCGTGATGAACGCGCTTGCGGTGCAGAACGCGCTCGAGCAGATCGGCATCGACACGCGCGTCCAGTCGGCGATCCCGATGGCGAGCGTCTGCGAACCCTTCATCCGGCGTCGCGCCGAACGGCACCTCGAAAAGGGCCGCGTCGTGATCTTCGCCGCCGGTGTCGGCAGCCCCTATTTCACCACCGATTCGGGCGCCGCGCTGCGGGCTGCCGAGATGAAGTGCGACGCGCTGTTCAAGGGCACGTCGGTCGACGGCGTCTACAGCGCCGATCCGAAAAAGGACCCGGACGCAACGCGCTACGAGACGATCTCGTACAGCACGGTGCTGTCCGAGGACCTCAAGGTCATGGACGCGAGCGCGATCGCTTTGTGCCGCGACAATGATATCCCGATCGTCGTCTTCAACATCCGCGAACCCGGCAATCTTGCCGCGGTGCTGGCGGGTGATGGCGTGTCGACGATCGTCCAGAACGAGCAGGAGAGTTAAGATGGCAGCGTATGACAAGAGCGACCTGGAACGCCGCATGGCGGGTGCCGTCGAAGCGCTGAAGCATGATCTGGCCGGGCTTCGCACTGGCCGCGCTTCGACCGCGCTGCTCGATCCGGTGATGGTCACGGTCTACGGCTCGTCGATGCCGCTCAACCAGGTCGCGACCGTGTCGGCGCCTGAGCCGCGGATGCTGTCGGTGCAGGTCTGGGACAAGTCGAATGTCGGCCCGACCGACAAGGCGATCCGCTCCGCCGGGCTGGGTCTCAACCCGATCGTCGACGGTCAGACGCTGCGTCTGCCGATTCCCGATCTGACCGAGGAGCGTCGCAAGGAACTCGCCAAGCTCGCCGGCCAATATGCTGAAAAGGCCCGCATTGCAGTCCGTAACGTCCGCCGCGACGGGATGGATTCGTTGAAGGTCGACGAGAAGAAGGGTGTGTTCGGCGAGGACGAGCGCAAGCGTCACGAAGTCGAGGTGCAGAAGCTCACCGACAGCACGATCGCCGATCTCGATGCGACCGCGGGCGCCAAGGAAAAGGAAATCCTGGGCAAGTGAGGCCGCTTGGCGCTGCTTCGGCCGGAGCCTCCCAGGCTGCGTCGCTCGTCGCCGTTCCTGGGGGCGGCGCGGTGCCGCGTCATGTCGCGATCATCATGGACGGCAATGGGCGGTGGGCGAAGAAGCGCTTCCTCCCCCGCTTTGCCGGCCACAAGGCGGGCGTCGATGCGGTGCGAAACGTTACCCGCGCGGCGCGTGCGATGGGGATCGAGGCGCTGACGCTCTATGCGTTCTCGTCCGAAAACTGGCGCCGCCCCGCGGAAGAGGTCAGCGATCTCATGGGGTTGCTGCGGCATTTCATCCGCAGCGATCTCGACGAACTGACGCGCGAGAATGTCCGTTTGCGCGTCATCGGCGACTATCATGCCTTTTCGCCCGATCTGGTCGCGATGGTCGATGATGCGATCGCGCGGACCGCGGCCAACACCGGTCCGCTACTCGCGATCGCACTCAACTACGGCGCCCATGCCGAACTCGTGCTCGCCGCCCGCCGTCTGGCCGAACGCGCGCGCGACGGGGTGCTCGATCCGGCAAGCATCGACGCGGCGATGGTCGAGGGCGAACTCGACACGCGCGATCTTCCCCCGCTGGACCTGATGATCCGCACCTCGGGCGAACAACGCCTGTCGAATTTCCTGTTGTGGCAGGCGGCCTATGCCGAACTGCTGTTCGTCGACACGCTCTGGCCCGATTTCGACGGCGACGCGCTCGCCGAGGCCGTTGCGGCCTTTGGCGTGCGGCAACGCCGCTACGGTGGGCTGTGACGCTTACCGATCCCGAACGCGCCCCCGATCAGGCGCTTCGCACACCGTCCAACCTCAAGCTCCGGATGATCGCCAGCGTTGGCATGATCGTCGTCGCGAGCATTGCCCTGACGCTGGGCGGCATCGCCTTCTGGCTGCTGGGCGTGGTGGCCGCGCTGTTCATGATGGCCGAATGGGCGATGCTGCAGGGCGCCGACGCGAAAACCAGGCGCATGACGCAGTTCGCGCTGTCCGTGCCGCTCGCGCTGATGGCGCCGGCCTCGCTGATCCTCGTCGTGCACGACTTCTTCACGCTCGGCCTGCTTGCCGGGGCGGCGTTCTTCGTCGTCATCACCACGCGTAAGCCTCCGCTGGCGCTCGGAATTATCTATTGCGGGCTGCCCGTGCTCGCGCTGATGATCATCCGGCGTCAGGAGGACGGCGTGCTGCTGACGCTCTGGGCGCTGTCGCTGGTATGGGCGTGCGATATCGGCGCGTTCTTCACCGGACGCTCATTGGGCGGACCCAAGCTTGCACCCGTGATCAGCCCGAACAAGACCTGGTCGGGCCTGATTGGCGGCGTGGTGCTCGCGGGCATCGTCGCGGCGATCCTTCACGTCGAATATGCGCTGCCGTTCCACCTTGCGCTCGCCACGCCGTTTCTCGCGGCGCTGGCGCAGATGGGGGACCTGTACGAAAGCTGGTTGAAGCGCGTCGCAGGCGTCAAGGACAGCGGCAATACGCTGCCCGGGCATGGTGGCGTGATGGACCGTCTCGATGGGCTTGTCCCGGTCGCCCCGGTCGCGGCGTTACTCATCATGTTGCCGAGCTTATACTCATGAAAAGCGTCACGATTCTCGGTGCGACCGGGTCGGTCGGTACGTCGACGCTCGATCTCGTCGAACGCGAGCCCGATCGTTTTCGCGTCGTCGCGCTGACCGCAAATTGTGACGTCGCGCGGCTCGCCGCGGCCGCGATCCGGACCCGCGCCGAAT
>NZ_JPJC01000036.1:0-6934 GCF_000733135.1 Sphingomonas sp. FUKUSWIS1 | reverse complement strand
AACGGGTGTCCGAGCCGGTGGCGGTGCGGACGCGATCGCCGAGGCCGCCGCATCGGGCGCCGAATGGACGATGGGCGCGATCGTCGGCTGTGCGGGCCTCAAGCCCGTCCTGTCGGCAATCGAGCAGGGCGGCACGGTCGTCATCGCGAACAAGGAACCGCTGGTCTCCGCGGGCGACGTCATCTTGCGCGCAGCTGCGCGGTCCGGCGCGACCCTGCTCCCGGCGGATTCCGAGCATAACGCGATTTTCCAATGCTTTGATGCAGCGCGGCCCGAAGGCGTGCGGCGGATCATTCTGACGTGCAGCGGCGGGCCCTTCCGCGACTGGACGACCGATCAGATGCGCGGCGTGACGCTCGAACAGGCGGTCAAGCATCCCAACTGGTCGATGGGCGCCAAGATATCGGTCGATTCGGCGACGATGATGAACAAGGGGCTCGAACTGATCGAGGCTGCCCGGCTGTTCCCGCTCGCGCCCGACCGGATCGAGATCGTCATCCATGCGCAGTCGGTGATCCACAGCCTGGTCGACTATGTCGATGGTTCGGTTCTCGCGCAGCTCGGCCCGCCCGACATGCGCACGCCGATCGCGCATACCCTGGCCTGGCCCGACCGGATGGCGACACCGATGGCGCCGCTCGATCTCGTTGGCATCGGCCGACTCGATTTCGCAGCGCCCGATCCGGTCCGGTTTCCCGCATTGCGGCTGGCGCGCGAAGCACTGGACGCGGGCGGGGCGCGCCCGGCGATTCTCAACGCGGCGAACGAGGTGGCGGTCGAAGCCTTTCTCAACCGCCGGATCCGCTTCCTCGAAATTGCCGCAATCGTGGAGGATACGCTGATACGCTACGATCCGGCCGCACCGGATAGCGTCGATGCCGTTCTGGCGATCGACGCCGAGGCGCGGCGCCTTGCGAGCGAGCGTGTGAAGGATTGCGTGGTTTGATCGAAGCGCCCGGTATCCTGCTGACGATCCTGTCCTTTATGCTCGTCATCGGACCGCTCGTGTTCGTCCACGAGATGGGCCATTATCTCGCTGGACGGATATTCGGGATCAAGGCCGACGCCTTTGCGATCGGGTTCGGGCGCGAGATCGCCGGCTTTACGGATCGTCGCGGAACCCGCTGGAAATTCGGTTGGCTGCCGCTTGGCGGTTATGTGAAATTCGCCGGGGACATGACCCCGGCAAGCCAGCCCTCCGCTGAATGGCTCGCCTTGCCCGCCAAGGAACGTCAGCGGACATTCCAGTCGAAACCGGTTTGGCAGCGTGCGATCGTCGTTGCCGCAGGCCCGGTGGTCAATTTCGTCGTCGCAATCGTCATCCTTGCCGGATTCGCACTGGCCTATGGCGACGTCCGGATGCCGCCGGTGATCGGGGCGACCGTTCCGGGCAGCGCGGCGGCACTTGCCGGGCTGCAGCAGGGCGACCGAGTCTCCGCGCTGGGCGGGCGTTCGGTCGAAACCTTCGACGACATGGCACGCTATGCCCGCATCCGTGCCGGTGAGCGCACCCGCATTGATGTACTGCGTGATGGACGACTGGTGTCGCGCGATGTCGTGATCGGTACCGAGCTCCAGCGCGACCGGTTCGGGAATGAATATCGGATCGGCCGGCTCGGGATCGCCGGTGGCAAACCCATCGTCGTTCGCGTCGGCTTGCTCGAAGCACCGGCCGTCGCGGTGAAGCGGACCGGCGAGATCGTCTCGATGATGGTCGAGACGCTGGGCCAGGTGATTTCGGGCCGTCGCTCCGTCAAGGAGCTAGGCGGACCGCTCAGTATCGCCAAGGTCTCGGGTGAGCAGATGTCGCTCGGCCTCGATGCCTATATCTTTCTGATTGCGTTGGTGTCCATCAATCTGGGGTTCATCAACCTGCTGCCAGTGCCGATGCTTGATGGCGGACATTTGCTATTTTATGCGATAGAGGCAGTCCGACGAAAGCCCGTCGGTCCCGACGTTCAGGAATGGGCGTATCGCGGCGGTCTTGCGGCGATCCTCGCACTGATGCTTCTCGTGACCTTCAACGATCTCGGCAATTTCGGGTTGTGGAAGAATCTGGCCGGCTTGATCGGCTGACGCGGTTAGGGCAGGGCGGGCGCGCCCTTGCGTATGCAAGTTTCTTGGGGTGGGTTTGGTGACAGCAATCAACGGTTACACTTTGGCGCGTAACGGCGCCCTGCTCCTGGCAGGTACGATGCTGTCCGGCGTGCCGGTCTGGGCACAGGTTGCGCCTGCGGGTTCAGCCCCCGCTGCGCAGGCACGATCCGGTCCGCCACGTGCACAGGCGGCTGCCCCTGCATCTGCTCCTACAACGCCCGTAGCGGCGCCTGTATCCCAGACTCTGATCAAGACTTTGCGTGTCGAAGGCTCGCAGCGCATCGAGCCCGAGACCGTATTGAGCTACACCAAGCTCCGTGTCGGCATCCCGTACACGGCGGAAACGCTCGACCAGGCGCTCAAGGACCTGCAGGCGAGCGACCTGTTCGCGGATTACTCGATCGCCGGGGTTGAGGACGGCAATATCGTCCTGCGTATCCGCGAGAATCCGATCATCAACCGCGTGATCCTCGAGGGCAACAAGGCGCTCAAGGCGGACAAGATCACCAAGGAGATCAAGCTCGCGCCGCGGCAGATCTTCACGCGCACCGCGGTCCGACAGGACATCGCGCGGATCATCGAGCTCTATCGCCGGCAGGGCCGCTTTGCCGCGGTCGTCGATCCGAAGATGGTCAATCTCGACCAGAACCGCGTCGATGTCGTGTTCGAGATCAGCGAAGGGCCGAAGTCCAAGGTCCGCCAGATAAACATCCTCGGCAACGAGGTGTTCTCGGACGACAAGATCCGCGGCCAGATGGCGACCAAGCAGGCACGGCTTTTCCGCCTCCTGTCCTCGGCGACCAGCTATGACCAGGATCGTCTGAGCTACGACCAGCAGAAGCTGCGCCAGTTCTACCTGACTGAGGGCTATGCCGATTTCCGCGTAACGTCCGCGGTCGCCGAGCTGACGCCGGACAAGAAGGACTTCATCATCACGTACGTGGTGGAGGAGGGCAAGCGCTACAAATTCGGTGACGTCACCGTCGACAGCCAGATCCGCGACTTCGACAACAAGAAGCTCGCCTCGACGCTGCCGCTCAAGAAGGGCGAGTGGTATAACGCGAAGCTCGTCGAGGATTCGGTCGACAATTTGAGCCAGACCGCGGGCCTCTTCGGCTATGCGTTCACCGAGGTGAACCCGGAGTTCCAGAAGGACGTCGATACCCTGACCATGGGTATCAACTTCAACATCGCCGAAGCCAAGCGCACCTATGTCGAGCGGGTCGAGATCAACGGCAATTCGCAGACGCAGGACAAGGTCGTGCGTCGCGAGATCCGTCTTGCCGAGGGCGACGCGTTCAACAGCTTCCAGGTGAAGCGCTCGCAGGATCGCATCAACTCGCTCGGCTATTTCCAGGACAAGATGGAAATCAAGCAGACGCCAGGCTCCGCGCCTGACCGCGTCATCCTTGAAACCAATCTGGAAGAGCGCTCGACGGGCGAATTGCAGCTGTCGGCGGGCTATTCGAGCCTCGAGCGGTTCATCATCCAGGCGAACATCACGCAGCGCAATTTCCGCGGCAAGGGCCAGGAACTGCGCGCCGGCGTGAACTATTCGAGCTATTCCAAGTCGATCGAGCTTGGCTTCACCGAGCCCTATCTGTTCGACAAGAACATCGCGCTCGGCGGCGACATATTCCGGCGCGATTACAATTCTTTCAACTATGTCGGGAACGACCGCCAGACGACCTATTCACAGGTCTCGACGGGCTTCCAGATCCGTGCCGGTGTGCCGCTGACCGAGTTCTGGTCGCTGTCGGGCCGCTACGGCCTGTCCTATGACGAGGTCGGCCTCGATCAGGCCTCCTATTTCACCAACGGCGTCTGCGACCCGCTCAAGGCCGGGCGCTACCTCTGTGAAGCACTCGGCAATCGCTGGACGTCGTCGATCGGCTATTCGCTGATCTACGATACGCTGAACAGCCGTTTGCGCCCGACCGCCGGGCAGCGCTTCTCGTTCAGCCAGGACTTTGCCGGTCTGGGCGGCGACGTGAAGTATATCCGTACGCGCGCCGAAGGATCGAAGTTCTGGAACCTCGGCAGCGGCTTTATCGGCTCGATCATCGCCGAGGGCGGCTATATCCACTCGCTTGAGAAGAGCCGTGGCGAGGGTGTCGACCGCGTCCGCATCACCGACCGCTTCTATCTCGGCGAGCCGCAATTCCGCGGCTTTGACATTCGGGGCGTCGGTCCGCGGGTCCTGCGCCAGCAATATGTCACTGCGGCCGATGGCACGCAGACGGTAGTGACCGATCGCAATCAGATCGTCGACGACGCGCTCGGCGGCCGGGCTTATTATCTGGCTCGTGCCGAAATCGAGATTCCGCTGGGCTCTGGCGCGCGCGAACTGGGGCTTCGGCCGACCATCTATGCACAGATCGGCAGCCTGTTCGGCATCACCAAGCCGTTGCCAACCGCGGTCTTCCCAACGTCGGTCGACGCGGCCGGCAATGTCACCGTGTTGCCGATCAACACGCCGCTGTTCGACAGCGCAGGCCGCCAGCTCTATTTCAACACCTACACGCCGACCGGCGCGACCGAAACGGCGCAGCGGGCGACGACGTGTCAGACGGGCTATTCCGATACGCTCGGCGGCGCCTGCGCAGGCGCCGAGGCCAATGTCATTGCGACCAGCGCGATCGCGCCGTTCAAGGAGACCTTCCTTGGCAATTCGCCGCGACCGCGTCTGTCGGTGGGTATCGGCGTGAACTGGAATTCGCCGTTCGGCCCGCTGCGTATCGATCTTGCCAAGGCGATCCTGACGCAGCCGGGTGATGACCCCAAGCTTATTACTTTCAACGTAGGGACACAGTTCTGATGACGACGTTCAAGACGCTTCTTCTCGCCGCAGCCGTGCTCGCACCGGCGGCGATCGTCGCACCGGCGCAGGCCCAGGTTTCGGGTATCGCGGTCGCCGACCCGCAGGGCGCGATCGCAGGCTCCAAGGCCTGGACCACCGCGCGTGGCCAGATCGAGACGACCTACAAGGCACAGCTCGACCAGGCCGAGACCCGCCGCCAGGCGATCGCCCGCGAACTCCAGCCGCTCGTGACCGCCTTCCAGACCGCACAGCGCGCGCCGACCCCGAATGCGGCGTCGCTCCAGAGCCAGGCTCAGGCGATCCAGGCACGCGAGACCGCGGCAAACCAGGAACTCGCGCGTCTGACCCAGCCGGCACAGCGCGCCCAGCAATATGTCATCGAACAGATCCAGGCGAAGCTCGGCGATGCGGTCAGCAATGCGGTTCGCGCCAAGAACGTGACCCTGCTGCTTCGTCCCGATGCCGCATTGTTCGCACAGCCGGCTGCCGATATCACGGCGTCGATCACGGCCGAGCTCGACCGTCTCGTCCCGACCGTCGGCATCACGCCGCCTGCCGGCTGGCAGCCGAACCAGCAGGGCCAGCAGGGTGGGGCAGCCGCACCTGCCGCAGCGGCACCCGCCCGCGCGACGCCTGCGCGCACGACGCCGCAGGGCCGCTGAGAACTTCGTCGGTGAGCACGGATAACGTGAACGTCGACGTGGCTGACGCTGCGCCCGGTCGATCGAGCGGACCGCTCGATATCGGCCGGGTGATGGCGGCATTGCCCCACCGCTACCCGATGTTGCTGGTTGATCGTGTCGTGGATCTCGTCCCCGACACATCGATCAGCGCCATCAAGGCGGTGTCGATGAACGAGCAGTTCTTTCAGGGGCATTTCCCCGGCAGGCCGATCATGCCCGGCGTGCTGATCGTCGAGGCGATGGCGCAAGCCGCCGGCATATTGGCGGTCGAATCGCTCGGTCTCGCGGGTTCGGGAAAGCTCGTCTATTTCATGGCGATCGACGGTGCGAAGTTTCGCAAGCCGGTCGAGCCCGGGGTTCTGCTTCAGCTCGACGTGACGTTCGTGCAGAAGCGCGCAAGCGTCTGTAAATTCGCAGGGCTCGCCCTGGTCGACGGTCAGCTGGTCGCAGAAGCGAATTTCACCGCGATGATCGCCGACCCGCCTAAGGCGTAATTGCCGAAACGGGGGGCTCGCTTGCATCGCGGCGCCGCTGTGTGTACGGGCCCGCCGTGCTTTAGGCTGGTCGGAACCAGCCGTTTATACCGGAGACATACGATGAAGGCCGATACGCATCCCGACTATCACATGATCACGATCCAGATGACCGATGGTACCAAGTACCAGACCCGGTCGACCTGGGGTAAGGAAGGCGATGTGATGACGCTTGAAATCGATCCGCTCGCGCATCCGGCGTGGACCGGCGGTCGCGGCACCATGCTCGACACCGGTGGCCAGGTCGCCCGCTTCAACAAGCGTTTCGGTGGCGGTCTCACGCTCCGCAAGTAATTCCCGTCCGACCGATGTCGGATGAGCGGAAGATAGAGCCGGCGTACGCAATTAGCGTGCGCCGGCTTTTTCGTTTGGCGTTTCAATAGGGCGAAGCGGCTTATAGCGCGGTACCGGGACGCGGAGTTGCACGATCCGGCTCATCAAGACTGGCAGGAAGCGAGGGTAGGGCGGTCCACAAGCCTTGCAGTGGTTACGCAGCGAAAAATTGCCATAAAAGTGAAATTTGCGTTTGACGGGGTTGGGGATGGGCCCTAGAGGGATGTCACCGCAGCGAACGGCCACACGGTCTGGTTGCTGCGGTCGCAAACAACCAGATGCTCCAAGCTTCCTGCAAGGGAGGTTATGCGAGTGTCGGTATTTTTGTCGGCTATTTGACATCGTAGGTTTAGATGAAGGGACATGTGGGCGGCGGCTTGCGGTTTCTGGGGTCCTCAGGGCTCTGGATAATCGTTTAAAGCTAAGTCGTTCTCATATGTCCTTCACGTATCCATACGTAATGGACG
>NZ_JPJC01000035.1:0-3409 GCF_000733135.1 Sphingomonas sp. FUKUSWIS1 | reverse complement strand
CATCGTCGCCCGCAGCTGGCGGGCCTGGCGCGCGCGAGCCAGCAGAGCGGGTGCGATCGGTCTCGGGGCGCCCGCGCCGGGTGCGCGCAGGTTGCGGCGTGCGACATCGGTCATCGTTCGCGCAGCGCCTCCCGCGCCCGGTTGAGGGGTTTGACGAGATACTGGAGCACGGTCTTGCTGCCGGTATGGATATCGACCGTCGCGACCATGCCGGGGGTGATCGCGAACCGCGCGCCGGCTTTGTTCGTCAGCGAATCCGCCTTGGTCCGCACGAACACGCGGTAATAGAGGATGTCGGGCTTCACCTCGTCGCGGATCGTGTCGGGCGAGATGCTGACCACGCTGCCCGTCAGGCCGCCATAGATCGAATAGTCATAGGCGGTCACCTTGACGCTGGCTGCCTGGCCGGGACGGATGAAGGCGATGTCGCGCGGCTGGATCCGCGCCTCGATCAGCAGCCGGTCGTCGAGCGGGACGATCTCCATCAGCTTGCCATTGGGGGGCACGACGCCGCCGATCGTCGACACCTCGATATTCTTGACGACCCCGCGCACCGGCGAGCGCAGCGTGAGGCGCGACAGCGTGTCCGAGCGCCCCCGAACCACCGGTGCGAGCGAGTCGACCTGTTCGGTGACCTTGGCCAGATCCTGCCGCGCCTCGACCATATATTGCGACCGCAGATCGGCCTTTTTGAGCTCGAGCTCGGCCCGCTGGCGTTGCAGCCGCAACACCTCGACATTGCTCGCCGCGCCGACCGCGATCAGCGATTCCCCGATCCGCACCTCGCGTCCGATCAGCGCCAGGCTCTGGTCGATCAGCTGGATCGACGATTGCAGGCTGCGTCGCCGGGTGTCGTGGAGCCGCGTCTCGGCGGCCTTCAAATCGGGATAGCGGTCGAGTTCGGAGGCGAACGCCAGCGGCGTGCCGTTCGCTTCCGCCTGAAGGCGGGCGACACTGGCCAGCGCGGCGCGATATTTGGCGGCGGTCTCGTCGACGGTCGACCCCGCCTGGGTCGGATCGAGCTGTGCGAGCAGCTGCCCCGGGGTGACGATATCGTCCTGACGCACCGGAAGCTTGGTCAGGATCCCGCCCTCGAGCGACTGGATCACCTGTTCGCGGCTGGTCGGCACGACGCGCGCTTCGCCGGTCGCCACCTCGTCGAGGGCCGCGAACCACGCCCAGCCAAGTGCTGCCACGAACAGCGCGGCAAGGATCCAGACGAGCCGCGTCGCGGTCGCGAGCCGGACGCTGCCTTCGCCGCCGAACAGGTGGTCGTCGTCGATCGCCCGCGCGCTCATGCCGCCGCACTCCGCGTCCCGCGCATCTGCGCGAGGATCTGGTCCTTGGGGCCGTCGAGGACGATTGTGCCATTGTCGATCACGATGATCCGGTCGACGATCTCGAGCATCCGCATCCGGTGCGTTGCGACGATCAGCGTACGCGTACGGCTCCACGCCCCGAGCCGCGCGATGAAGTGTCGCTCCGTCCCCTCGTCCATCGCCGCGGTCGGCTCGTCGAGCAGCGCGACGCTCGGCTGACGAAGCAGCAGCCGCGCGAGCAGCAGCCCCTGGATCTGCCCACCCGACAGGCCTCTGCCCCCCTCCTGCACGACATGGCCGAGCCCGTCGCGCAGCCGGCGGACCATGGTGTCCGCGCCGACCATCGCGAGCATCTCGCTGATCTCCCTGTCCGACGCCATCGGCGCGCCGAGCGTCAAATTCTCGCGCAGCGTCCCGTGAAACAGCCGCGAGGTCTGCGTCAGCAGGCCGATGTCGCGGCGGACATCGGCGGGATCGACCTGATGCAGCGCGAGGCCGTCGAGCAGCACCTCCCCCGACACCGGCTGCAGCATCCCCGACAGGCCCTGGAGCAGCGTCGACTTGCCCGCGCCGTTGCGCCCCAGCAACGCGATCCGCTCGCCCGCCGCGATGTCGAGCGTCTGGACCGTCAGGGCAGGGGGGGCGTTGGGGTCGGCATAGGTGAAGACGGCGGACCGCAGCGCGAAGTCGCCCTGGACGACGGGCAGCGGGATGCGGTGATCCGCGTCGGCGGTGTCGACGGGCAGCGCCATGATCTGGTTTAGGCTCCCCATCGCCACCTTGGCATGCTGGAACCGGCTGAGCAGCTGCGTGACCTGGGCCATCGGCGCCATCATCCGCGAGCCGAGGATCGAGGTCGCGACCAGCACGCCGGTGGTGATGTCGCCCGCGATCACGAGCGGGGCGCCGACGAAGATGATCGCGGCATAGACGCCGTTCTGGACGCTCTGGGTCCACACCGACAGGCCGTTGGTCAGCCCGCGCAGCCGCAGCTGCGCCTCACCCGCGACCGCGGTATAGTGGTTCCACTGGTGGTGGAACCGGTCCTCCGCCTGCAGCGCCTTGATGTCCTCGATACCCTGTACCGATTCAACCAGCATCGCGTTGCGCAGCGAGGATTCGCGCATCGATTCGGTCGCGTACATCCGCAGCCGGCGTTGCGCGAGCAGCCCCGGCAGCAGCAGCAGGACCAGCGCCGCGAGCGGCACGAGCGCCAGCGCGCCGCCGACATACCAGAGCACGCCGAGGAACAGCAGGAAGAAGGGCATGTCCGCGACCGTCGCGACGGTCGTCGAGGTCAGCATGTCGCGCACCTGGTCGAGGTCGCGCAGCTGCGAGATGAACGTCCCGGTCGAGGTCGGGCGGGCGCGGTTGCGGACCCGCAGCGCGTGACCGAAGACCCGGTCCGAGATGCGCAGATCGGCCCGCTTGCCAAGCACATCGACGATGTTCGTGCGGAGCCGTCGCAACACGAAATCGAAGCCGATCGCGATCAGCACCCCGACGAACAGGATCGTCAGCGTCGGGATCGAGCCCGCCGGCACGACGCGGTCATAGACCTGCATCGAGAACAGGACCCCTGCGAGCCCCAGGCAGTTGGTCACGACCGACGCGACCATGACATGGCCATAGGAGGGGGCGTCGGCCATCAGGATGTCGCGCAGCCAGTGATCCTGGAACGGCCGGATATAGGCGTCGATACGCGTGTCGGGCGCCGAGCGCGACGGCCGTGGAATGACATAGCCAGTCGCGCCGGCGGTCAGCTGGTCGATCGGCAGGTGCGTCGCTCCACCCCGGTCGCCCGGCACGATCAGCCGGGCCTGGCCCTCCGCGTCGATCCCCTCGATCAGCGCGATCTCACCGTCGCGCAGCCGGACGATCAGCGGCAGCCGCCAGCTCGTCAGCCGCATCCCCGCGGCGGGCACGAACTGCACGCCGAGCCCGGTCGCGCGCGCGAGCGTGCGGACCCGTGCCTCGTCGTCGGCGCCCAGCTCCCAATGGGCCGCGAGCCGCGCACGCTGTTCGGACAGCGGCAGGCGATAGTGGCGGGCAACGCGGCCAAGCAGGTCGAGCCACGCGTCGATGCCGCC
>NZ_JPJC01000034.1:0-17560 GCF_000733135.1 Sphingomonas sp. FUKUSWIS1 | reverse complement strand
GCGGGCCCAGTCGCGAGCGGATCGCTCGTCCAGCTCGGTGCCTTTCCGAGTGCTGCGGTGGCCAATTCGGCATGGACCAACTTCGCCAAGCGCTTCAGCTATCTCGCGCCGCTGAACAAGTTCGTCGAGCCGGTCGCACGCGGTGGCAACACGCTGTACCGGTTGCGCGTCGATGCGGGCAGCGCGAACCAGGCCGCCGATATTTGCGGACGGTTGCGTGTCGCCGGCGAAACCTGCTTCGTCGCCAGCTGATCGTCGCGCTGCGGCAGGTTGAACGTGACGACGCGGGGGCGGTTCGCTAGGCGAGGCGCATGAAGCCCGTCATCTTCGGCCTGTCCGGCCCCGTGCTCACCCCGCAGGAACGCGCATTCTTTGCCGAGTGCGTACCGGCCGGATATATCCTGTTCAAACGCAACGTCGTTGATCGTGCCCAGCTGCGCGCGCTGACGGATTCGCTGCGCGCGATGGCGGGGCGCGACGACCTGGCGATCCTGATCGATCAGGAGGGCGGGCGCGTCGCCCGGATGGGGCCGCCCGAATGGCCGAGCTTTCCCGCCGGACCGGTGTTCGACGCTGCCTATGACCGCGCGCCGATGACCGCGATCCAGGCAGCCCGGGCGAACGCCCAGGCGCTCGGGGTGATGCTGAGCGAGGTCGGGATCACGGTCGACTGCCTGCCGCTGCTCGACGTCGCGCAACCCGACACGACCGAGGCGGTTGCCTCGCGTGCGTTCGGGTCCGATCCGATGCGCGTCGCAGCGCTCGGACGCGCCACGCTGGAGGGGCTGGCCGCGGGCGGTGTCGTCGGTGTCGTCAAGCACATGCCCGGCCATGGCCGCGCGCGCGTCGACACGCACCATCACCTGCCCACCGTCACCGCCACCGATGCCGAGCTTGAGGTCGATATCGAGCCGTTCCGCACGCTAAACCAGGCGCCGATGGGCATGACGTCGCATATCGTGTTCGACGCGTGGGACGCGGATCGCCCGGCGACGCTGTCACCGGTCGTGATCGACCGGATCATCCGCGACCGCATCGGGTTCGATGGGCTGCTGATGACCGACGACATCGACATGAAGGCGCTGTCGGGCACCGCGGGCGACAAGGCGGCGGGCGCGATCGCGGCAGGATGTGATCTGGTCCTCGACTGCTGGGCGCGCATGGACGAGATGGTCGAGATTGCCGGCCGGCTGGGTCCGATCTCCGCGGTGGCGCGGGCTCGTCTCGATCGTGCGATGGCGTCGGTGGGGCCTGCACAGGGACGGTTCGACGATCTGATCGCGACCCGGGATGCGCTGCTCGACCGGGCCATGCAGAACTCTGCCGAAGCCTAATCCACTCACGATCGGGCTGCGACGGATGCGTGGATGCTGTACGCAGCGCGGATGGACGATGCACAGCTGACGCTGGATCTGGATGGATGGGAGGGACCGCTCGACCTGCTGCTGTCGCTTGCGCGCGCGCAGCGGGTCGATCTGCGGACGATCTCGATCCTGTCGCTGGTCGAGCAGTATCTGGCCTATGTCGATGATGCGCACGCGCTTAAACTCGAACTCGCCGCGGATTATCTCGTGATGGCGGCATGGCTGGCCTATCTGAAGTCGGCACTGCTGCTGCCCCGCGATCCGTCGGTCGAGCCCGATCCGGACGACCTCGCGCGGCGGCTCCAGCACCGGCTCGAGCGGCTCGATGCGATGCGCGAGGCGGGGGCGCGGTTGATGGCATGCGACAGGACGGGGCGCGACGTGTTCGTTCGCGGCGCGCCCGAGGGGCTGCGGACGGTCCGCAAGGCGATCTGGACGGCGGAGATCTTCGACCTGATCGCGGCCTATGGGCGGGTATCGGGGCGCACCCGGCCGGTGATGCACGTGGTGGTGGACCGCGCGGTCATGACGCTGGAGGCGGCGCTCGAGCGCGTGTCGATAATGGTCGGCGAGCGGCTCGACTGGAGCAGGATTGAGGCGTTCCTGCCTGCATCCGCGGTCGCGCCCGGCGCGGAGCGGTTTCGTCGCTCGGCTCTCGCATCGAGCTTCGTCGCGGCGCTCGAACTGGCACGGCAGGGACGCGTCGAGCTGCGGCAGGCGGCGCCCTTTGCCCCACTCTATCTGCGCGCGACGACGGCATGACGCGGCCCGATGCGCTCGTCCGCACGGTCGAGGCGGTGCTGTTCGCCGCCGACGCGCCGCTGACGCTCGACGCGATCCGCGCGCATGTCGGGGCGATCGCGACGGCGCGCGACGTCCGCGCCGCGATCGAGGTGCTGGTCGAGGACTATGCGGGGCGCGGCTTCAATATCGTCCGGCGCGGCGATCGCTGGCAGTTCCAGACCGCGCCCGACCTTGCCCATGTGCTGCGTCGCGAATCCGAAGAGCCGCGGCGACTGAGCAGGGCGGGGATCGAGACGCTGGCGATCATCGCTTATCACGAGCCCGTCACCCGCGCGGAGATCGAGGCGATCCGCGGCGTGCAGATCTCCAAGGGTGTGCTCGACGTGCTGATGGAGGCGGACTGGGTCCGGCCCGCAGGGCGGCGCGAGGTTCCGGGGCGGCCGCTGCTCTATGCCACGACGGCCGCGTTCCTGGTGCATTTCGGGCTGAAGACCCGTCGCGACCTGCCGGGCATCGACGATCTCCGCGCTGCGGGGCTGCTCGATCCGGTCGATGTCGACGTCGAGGACCGTACAGATCGCGGCAGCCATGAAAGCACTGTGGCAAAGCGTGACGATGACGCCTAGATAGAGGCAGGTTTTCAGGAGAATTGTCATGGGCGGATTCAGCCCGATCCATCTGCTCGTTCTTGCGGTCGTCGCGATCCTCCTTCTAGGCGGCGGTCGGTTTTCCAGCCTGATGGGCGACGTTGCCAAGGGCGTTAAGAACTTCAAGAAGGGCATGGCCGAGCCCGACGACGAGACGCCGGCCAAGCCATCCGCGCGTATCGAAGCCCAGAAGACCGCCGATCCGGCCTTCGATCGCGACGGCAATCGCGTCCGTGAAGACCGCTGAGCCGCGCTTGACGTTCCCAGACTCGACGGGTCCAGATAGGCGCGCCTGAATGTTCGATATCGCTCCGTCCGAATTCCTGCTCGTGGCGTTCGTCGCGCTCGTCGTGATCGGTCCAAAGGACCTCCCCAAGGCGATGCGCGTCGTCGGCTATTGGGTCGGCAAGGCGCGCGGCGTCGCGCGGCAATTCCGGTCGGGGTTCGACTCGATGGTCCGCGAGGCGGAGCTCGAGGAAATGGAAAAGCGCTGGGCGTCGGAGAATGAGCGGATCATGCGTGAGCACCCGCCGACCGACACCGCGCAGATCGTCCATTCGCCCGAACCCGACATCCATCACGATCTGCCGTCGTCCGAACCCGTGATGGTCGAGAAGCCCGTCGTGCTCCCGGCATCCGGGCCCTCGGCGGATAAGCCGGCGCCGGCCGGCCTCGATATCGAAGCGCCGGCCCCGGATCACCGGGACAGTGTCGACGCGATACCCGGGCAGGATCGGCACGAACACGCCGTGCCGGCTGCCACGTCGTCCGACGCGCGGACGGGCAAGTCCGACGTAGCGTCGTCGTGACCGACTTCCAGACTGCCGAGAGCATAGCGTCATGAGTGAGATCGACGAGAGCCGCGCCCCGTTGCTCGACCATCTGATCGAGTTGCGGCGGCGGCTGCTCTATTGCATCGCCGCGCTGGTCGTGACGTTCGCCGTGGCGATGTATTTCGCCGAGGATATCTTCGGCTTCCTCGTCCACCCGCTGCTCGCCGCGGGGCAGGACACGGTGATCTACACCGAAGTGTTCGAGGCGTTCTTCGTCCAGGTGAAGGTCGCGTTCTTCGCGGCGATGATGCTGTCCTTCCCGGTCATCGCCAACCAGCTGTGGCAGTTTGTCGCCCCCGGCCTGTACAAGAAGGAGAAGAACGCGCTCCTGCCGTTCATTCTCGCGACCCCCGTCCTGTTTCTCACAGGCGCGGCCATGGCCTATTATGTCGCGATCCCGATGGCGCTCCACTTCCTGCTGGGGTTCGACGGCGTGGTCGGCGGCGTGAAGCGCGAGGCGCTGCCGGCGATCGGCAATTACCTGTCGTTCACGATGCAGTTCCTGTTCGGCTTCGGGATCGCCTTCCTGCTGCCCGTGCTGCTGATGCTGCTCGAGCGCGCCGGGATCGTCACGCGCAAGCAGCTGGTCGGCGCGCGGCGCTACGCCATCGTCGCCGCGTTCGCGATCGCCGCGGTGCTGACGCCCCCGGATATCGGGTCGCAGCTGCTGCTCGCGATCCCGCTGACGATCCTGTATGAATTCGCGCTGATCGGCATCTGGTTCACCGAGCGCAGCCGGGCAAAGGCCAAGGCGCAGGATGAGACGTCGGACTCCACCGATATCGCCGAAACGCACTGAGCGATCGGCGCCAGATGTAAAAACGGGGCCCGGTGCAGCTGCACCGGGCCCCGTTTTCGTATCTCAAGCGCAAAGGCTTACTTGGCGTCGCTCGCGGTCTTCGCCACGGTGCGGCCGGCCGAGCTCACGTCCTTGCCGGCGCCTTCGACCGTGTTGCATGCCGACACGATGAGCGCGCTGGCCACAACGGCCAATCCAACCAACTTACGCATAATACTTCCTCCTAGAAGGGCTTGAATGCCACCGAGGGGAGAAATGTACGGGCGCCGGTTTCGTTCCGTTGGTGCAACCAGGCACGCATCTGATTTGGAATGATAAAGGCCCGGAAGCGTCACCGGGGGGGGGAGGGTGATGCTTCCGGGCCTGTCACTTGGATAGCGAGAGCGGGGGGGCATAAAGTCGCTATCCGAACTATAGAACGGCGCTCGGGAAAGGTGGTTCCTGCCGTTTTCAAGTTTTTTTCGACGAGGTGTTTCGTCGTGCTCAATCGCGTCCGATGACGGCAAAGGCGATCTCATACGCGCCGACCAGTGGGTCATGATGGAGCGCCGAGCGCAACTGGCGCGAAAGGCCTTCCATTACACGGCCATAGCGCGTTGCTGCCTCGCGCAGCGCGTCGCTTTCGATCAGCGCCCGCGAGACGACGCGGAGCACTGCGCGGTCGGGCGTGGCGCCGGGCTGGATCGATACGCGGATCTGTGCCGATGGATCGCAGGTCATCGCCAGCTCGATCGTTTCGGTCGCGAGGAACGCGACCGCGACGGCGACGTCCTGATTGACGAGGAACGGAGCGACGTCGAGCGTGATGCCAAGGCCATGCGAGCGATCGGGGGCGGTGGCGCGAATGTTGGCGGACAGCTCGCCCAGCATCGTGCGCATGTTGAGACCGCGATTTTCCTCGAGCTCGGCAAAGTGATTGCGGTGCACGACCGCCAGCGCGTCGACCCGGCGCTGGATCGACGAATAGGCCTCGGTCGCGTCGGCGCTGCGTGCACTGCGGGCGTGGAAGTTGATCAGGCTGGAGATCACCTGGAGGTTGTTCTTCACCCGGTGATGCACTTCGCGCGTCAGCTTGGTCTGTCGCACGAGCCCGGCCGCCAGGCCCGCTTCGTGCGCCGCCACGGTACGGCTGATGACCTGGAACGTGTCGCCGAGCTCGCGGATCTCCTGCGCGGGCATGGTGCGCACGGTGCCGGTATCAATGACCTCACCCGGCGTGAACGCGGCGACCGCGGCGCGCAATTGCCGCAAGGGACGGATCAGCAGGCGGTCGACGACGAACCACCCGATCCCCGCCGCCGCCGCCCACATCAGCAGCGGCAGCAGCAGCGCGATGATCAGCGACGAGGTAATCGGTGCGCTGCGGATGCTCGTGCGCAGAGCAAGTCCCGCGACGCCAAGGTCAGTGCGCATCGTCTCCAGCCGGTCGAGCGGTGCCTCGTCGTCGATCGATTCGAGGAGCAGCGCGTCCTGTCCGAGCATCAGCGCGCTGTTAAATTCCAAGGTCTGGTTGGACGGCCGGCCGATCCGTTCAAGAAAGGGCTGCGGGAAATAAGCGCGTGCCGATGTCTCGCCGCCGGGGCCGGTGATCGCGAGGACCAAGCCGCGGTTCGGAACGATCGCGGCGGCAACGGGGTTGCTGGTCGAATCCAGTGCGACGGCTTCGGGCAGCGCGCGCCCGCACAGCACCCGGCCGGCGCGGTCGGTTATGACGAAGCGCGTACCCGAGGAGGCCTGCTGCGCGAACACGCCCTGCGCGCGGGCGCAGCTCGGGGCGTCGGCAGGGTCGAAGCCCAGCGCGTTCACCGCAACGCGCAACGCGGTCATGTCGCCGATCAGTTCGATGGCGATCGATCGTGCGCTTTCTGCCGCAGCGACCCGCAACCGTGCACGGGCTTCCGCATCGGCAACACGCGTCGTTTGAAGCGTAGCGAAGATTGCGATCAGCGCGAGCGGCAGAAGCGCTGCACTGAGGATCAGGAAAAGCTTGGCCCCGGTGGGGAGCCGCCCGATCGCGGTGGCGATCTGCGACGGTCGACGAGCCGCCGTCGCATTGGCGTCAACAGAGCTGGTGTCGGTCAGGGTCTCTGTGGAGCCCGGGGCGGCAGGTGACGGGGTGCCGGATTTGCTCACGGAACCGGTTGGCGAGGCCATGCGGCCCGCCCTCAGTCCAGCTTGCCGAGCAGCGCCAGAAACTCGTCAGGAACGGCTTCCTCGACGGTCTGCTGATAGACCGACCGCAATGCCGTTCCCATCTGCCGATCGCGGGCCGTGTCGCGCGGCTTGCCGGTGCCCTTGCCAGCGGGAGTGCCGGCGGGAGTTTCGTTCTGCGTGTCGTGGCCCAAACTCAAAATTTCCCCCTGCACGACGCACGTAAGATGATGTTTACCATAGGCCGCGGGCGGCACATGACACAGCTAGACCTGCGTCATACACTCGCGGTGATTGTCCGTGAAACCAAATAGCCTCTCGTTAGTTCCCTGTTGGAGCGAAAAATCGATATTGTCGTGGGCGTCGGGCCAAAAGGTTCCGAGGGTCTGGCAATCGGTCGGTCGCGTCATATTCTAGTATCGTCGTCCTCACCGGGCCGGCGTAACGATCAGGGAGTTACCAATACCCATGTCGCTTGGACAGCAACTCGCACCGCATCTTCCCTTTCTGCGGCGCTACGGCCGGGCCCTGACCGGCAGCCAGAGTCATGGCGACAAATATGTTCGCGCGACGCTCGAGGCGATCGTCGCGGCGCCTGATGAATTTCCGAAGGACGTCGATCCGCGTCTCGGTCTCTATCGGATGTTCCAGGCGATCTGGTCGTCGGCGAATTATGACGAGATGGGTGACGAGGGTGTCGGCGATACCGACGGCCACGCCGCAGTTGCTCGCGCACGTATGTCGCGAATGACGCCGCTGTCGCGTCAGGCGCTGTTGCTGACCGCGATGGAGGGTTTCACGCCCGAAGACGCGGCCTATCTGATCGACGTCGATGCGAACGAGGTCGACGAGCTCGTCGCCGCGGCACTGGCGGAAATCGAAGGTCAGACCCGCGCGCGCGTCCTTATCATCGAGGACGAGCCGATCATCGCGATGGATATCGAGACGATCGTGCGCGACCTGGGTCACGACGTGACCGGTGTTGCGGTGACCCGCGACGAGGCCGTGGCCCTCGCGATGGAAGAGCGTCCGGGTCTCGTGCTCGCCGATATTCAGCTGGCTGACGACAGTTCGGGTATCGACGCGGTCAAGGACATCCTTGCCGAATTCGAGGTTCCCGTGATCTTCATCACCGCGTTCCCCGAACGTCTCCTGACCGGTGAGCGTCCCGAGCCGACCTTCCTGATCACCAAGCCGTTCCAGCGTTCGACAGTGAAGGCGGCAATCAGCCAGGCACTGTTCTTCGATCAGACGACCGTTCCGGGCGCCTGATGCGCCGCTAGACTTGGGCCGGGGTTGCCGTCGACGATATCGTCAGCAACCCCGGCATCAAGTTTTTGATAGTTACGGACCCAAAACGGCGTTCGGGGGTTTCAGTCTTATGGTTGACCCAAAAGAGCAGATCCACGTCGCCGGCGAAGACGCCCGCGCCGGCGCAACACCGCATATGACCCGCTATATCCTTGTGATATCACTGGTCCTGGTTATCGCCATTTTTGCATTTCTCGTCATTCGATAGCATATGCGTGGCGTGGCGGACCGGTTGATGCCGATCCGTATGCTCAAGATCGCCGTCCTCTGGGCGGCGGTCGTCATTCGGGAACGATCGGAATTTCATGGTACAGCCCGCCCAGCGTGACGACGAAGTCGACGGCGCCGAGCCTCAGGTCGCGCCCGTTGAGCACGTCTCGCTTTCCGATGCCGAGTTCAAGGTCCAGCTTGCCCAGGTGATTCCGCACCTCCGTGCGTTCGGGCGTTCGCTGTCTGGCAGCCGCGACCTTGCGGACGACCTGGTGCAGGAGACGCTGCTGAAGGCGTGGGCCGCACGGCTGCGCTTCCAGGCCGGTACGAACATGCGTGCCTGGACGTTCATCATCCTGCGCAACCTCTATCTGTCACAGATGCGCCGCGCTCGCTTCAAGGGTGAGTGGGACGATCTGGTGGCGGATCGTATCCTTGCGGCACCCGCGAGCCAGGACCGGCATGTCGAGCTGGGCGATATGCAGCGCGCATTGATGCATCTGCCGCAGCCGCAACGCGAGGCGTTGATCCTCGTCGGCGCGGGCGGGTTCGCGTATGAAGAGGCAGCGGAGATCTGCAACGTGGCGGTCGGCACGATCAAGAGCCGTGTCGCGCGTGGCCGTGTCGCGCTCGAAACCATTCTGACGGATGGATCGCTGCCGTCGCGCCGTGATCATGAAACCGATACGACCAAGACAGCACTCGATTCGATCATGGGTGATGTCGAGGAACTGAGCCGCGGGCGTTGAAATAAACGTCTGCCGCGGCTGGCGTTTGGATCAGTGCGGTCGTGGCGACATGGTGTCGAGTTCACGCAACAAAGACATGAACTCGTCGGGCATTCCGGAGTCGCGATCGAACGCACCGCGAAGCGACTGTCCGATCGCATCCGTCTTGCGAGGCGCGCGAACGACCAGATGATCGGTCTGGTCACGGCGAATAGTCGGGTGCAGATGGGTCATGCAGGGTCAACGAGCCTCAAGAGCTTTTGTTGCTACCCTGGCTTGACTTTATAAAAGAATTGTGGGGTGTGGCATGGATAACGCGCATCGGGCGTCGGACATCATCGCCGCAACGCAGCGCGCGCGACGCTGGTCCCCCTTCCTCGCCATGCTCCTCGACCGCGAGCCTGTGCTTGCCACGCAGCTGGCAGAGGGGCGGCTGGATCCGATCCCGGCTTCGCTCGACCTCGACATGCCGGTCGCACGACGCCTCCGCCTCGAACGGCGTGCGCTCGCGCTGAGGGTCGCGATCGGTGACCTGGCCGGCGTGTTCGACCTCAGCGCCGTGACGCAGCGGCTCACCGGGTTTGCCGACCACGCGCTCGACACGGCGATCCGCACCGCGATCGAAGAACGCACGCCCGGCGCCGAAGCGCGCGGGTTCGCCGCGATCGCGCTCGGTAAACAGGGGAGTGGCGAACTCAATTATTCGTCGGATATCGATCCGATCCTGATCTACGATCCGGACACCCTGCCGCTCCGCCCGCGCGAGGAACCCGAAGCCGCCGCCGTGCGGATCGGCAAGCGCGTCGTCGAACTGCTCCAGGCACGTGACGGCGACGGCTATGTGCTGCGCGTCGACCTCCGCCTGCGGCCGTCTCCCGAGATCACGCCGATCGCGCTGCCGATCGATGCGGCGATCAGCTATTACGAGGCGCAGGCGCTCCCCTGGGAGCGTGCCGCCTTCATCCGCGCGCGCGCCGCAGCGGGCGACATCGCACTCGGCAGGCAGTTCCTCGACACGGTCCGCCCGTTCGTCTGGCGGCGCGCGCTCGATTTCGGCGCGATCGGCGAGATTCGCGGCATCTCGCGACGGATCCGCGATCATCATGCGCAGGGTCAGGCCTTCGGGCCGGGTTACGATCTGAAGCGCGGCCGCGGCGGGATTCGCGAAGCCGAATTCTTCGCGCAAATCCATCAGTTGATCCATGGCGGTCGCGATCCCCTACTCCGCGCGCCGGCCACGCGCGTCGCGCTTGCGCGGCTGGCGGAGGCGGGGTGGATCGGCGGTGACGAGGCGCGCGCGCTGATCGACAGCTATACGCTGCTGCGGACGATCGAGCACCGGGTGCAGATGATTGACGACCGGCAGACGCATGCCTTGCCGACCGGCGATGCGCTCGAGCGGGTGGCGTGGCTGCACGGGCTCGACGGCAGCGCGGCGCTGCTGGCGCTGCTCGCCCCGCATGTGGCGGCGACCGGGCGGATCTACGACGCGCTCGACGATGGCGCGGCATCCGGGCTTTCGCATGATCCGACGCGGCTCGACGCCGAGCTGGCAGAGGCGGGGTTTGCCGAACCCGAACCCGCGCGCCAGCGGATCGCCGCGTGGCGGGCAGGGGCCTATCCCGCACTGCGCAGCAGTGCCGCGCAGGCGGCGCTCGAGGCGGTCCTGCCGACGCTGGTCCCGGCGCTCGCCGCCGCGCCCGAGCCGCAGGCCGCGATGCTGAGACTCGATTCGATGCTCGAGCGTCTGCCGAGCGCGATCAACGTATTCCGACTGCTCGAAGCACGACCGGCGCTCGCCACGCTGCTCGCGGCGATCCTGAGCCACGCGCCGACGCTGGCGGAGGAACTGGCGCGGCGCCCCGCGCTGCTCGACGGGTTGATCGATGCGACGGCGCTCGCCCCGGTCGCGGCGGTCGACGCGCTGATCGACCGGATGCGCGCGGGCGAGGCGGGGCTCGATTATCAGGGGCGGCTCGATCACGTCCGGCGCGTGGTCGGCGAACTGCGCTTTGCGCTGGGTGCGCAGATCGTTGCGGGGACGTCGGATCCGCTCGACGTCGCGGCGGGCTATGCGCGCGTGGCGGAGGCGGCGATCGCGGTGCTGGCGGAGGCGACGATTCGCAGCTTTGCCGACGTCCATGGCCAGGTGCCGGGTAGCGAACTCGTGATCCTCGCGCTTGGCCGGATGGGCGGGGCGATGCTGACGCATGCGTCCGATCTCGACCTCGTCTATCTGTTCACCGGCGATTTCACCGCCGAGTCGGATGGCGCCAAACCGCTTGGCGCGACGCTCTACTACAACCGGCTGGCGCAGCGGGTGACTGCGGCCTTGTCGGTCGCGACCGCGGCCGGGCCGCTCTATCAGATCGATACGCGGCTGCGGCCATCGGGGGCGCAGGGGCCGCTGGTCGTGACGCTCGACAGCTTCGCACGCTATCAGCATGAGGAAGCCTGGACGTGGGAGCATATGGCGCTGACCAGGGCGCGGCCGGTCTTCGGATCCGCGCCCGCCAGAGCGGCGCTGTCCGCGGTGATCGCCGATGTCCTGACCGGCGCGCGGACCGAGCGCGACGTCGTCGGCGATGCGACGCGGATGCGCGCCGACATGGCCGCGCACAAGCCTGCCAAGGGGCCGCTCGACGCGAAGCTTCTGCCGGGTGGTCTGGTCGATCTCGAATTCGCGACGCATGTCGTACAACTCGTTGAGCGCAGCGGCTTCAATGCCAATCTGGGGCGTGCGATCGCGCAGCTCGTCGCCGAAGGGCGGATGCCCGCGACGATGCTCGCCGCGCATGATATCCTGACGCGCCTGCTCGTGACGCTGCGGCTCGTCGCGCCCGACGCGGCGCCGCCCGGACCGCCGACCCAGGCGTTGATCGCGCGCGCGCTCGGGCTGCACGACTGGCCTGCGGTTCTTGCGGGCCTCGCCGAGGTCCGGCAACAGGTGACCGCGTTCTGGCACGAACTGACAGGAGAGCAGGATGGATGACGGTGCGATGATCCCGGACGTCTCGGTGACGATGCCCGATGGCACGGCCGTTGCGCTGACGACGCTGGCGCGGCCGCTGGTCGTCTATTTCTATCCCAAGGACGATACCGCCGGCTGCACGCGCGAGGCACAGGACTTTTCCGCGCTCGAGTCGGCCTTCGCAGAGATCGGGGTCGGCGTGCTCGGCGTGTCGAAGGACACGCCCGCCGCGCATGCCAAGTTCAGCGCCAAGCACGGTCTGACGGTTTCGCTGGCGACCGACGTCGATGGCGCGGTCTGCGAGGGCTTCGGGGTCTGGGTCGAGAAGGCGATGTACGGCCGCAAATATATGGGGATCGAGCGCGCGACCTTCCTGTTCGACGCGGACGGCCGACTGGCGACATCGTGGCGCAAGGTCCGTGTCCCCGGCCATGCCGAAGCCGTTCTTGCCGCCGCCAAGGCGCTGACCCCGCAATAAAGACCGTTCCACGGGGCAGGGCGCGGCGTCCCCTGGCGAGGCGATTCCTTTTTACCGGTACCATTTGGTTTCAACGGCTCAACGCACGCGCGTCCCGGTCCACCCCAAGTTAGCGGCGCAGCTCTTGCCGAAGTGGGTCAAATCGGCACACATCCTGACTTGTCTGGGACGCGGAGGGGCTGCGGTTCAGGACAGAGTCTTGGCGCCGGGCCCGTTTGCGATCCGGCTCCTGTTTTTTGTCGGGGACCAATGGTCGATATCACCGTTTCCGCTGCAGCCTTAGCCAACCGCGCAGCCTTTCGTATCAAGACGCTGTTCGCCGCGCGGGACCTGACGGTTCACGACGGCCAGTCGGTCCGCCGGGTTCGCCTGGGCAGCCGCAAGCAGGCCGCGATGGCGGCACTCAGCGCCGTAACGCTCGGCTTTTCCGGCTATGGTGCCGCGCAGGCAGCCTATGGCGCCGCAGCCGCGACCGGCGTCGTTGCCGCACCCGATTCCGAACTCCAGGTCGCGCAGATGGAGCGCCGCATCGGTCAGATGCAGGCGCGCGTCGCGACCATTCGCGAGACCGCCGCAGCGCACGCCGCGCGGGTCGAACAGCGCCAGCAGCTGATCACCGCCGCCCTGACCGGCAAGGGCGACGCCAAGGCGATGGCGCTGGCCACGCTGGCGATCGACCCCGCGCCCGATGCGCTGGCCGCCGATGTCGTCAAGCCGCTGGTCAAGGTCGAGGGCCGCCAGCGCGTTCTCGCTGACGCTGCCCAGACCATCCTTGATCAGCGTTATGCCGACACCACGGACACCGTGCGCAAGCTCGGCCTGCGCCCCGAACGCGTCGCTGCCGCGGCCAAGCGCACCCAGGCGAGCAAGCAGGCCGCCATGGGCGGACCGCTGGTCGCCGCCGACAGCCCCGAGGCGCTGGCCGATGTCCGCGCCGACGCCCAGTTCCGCACGCTGTTCCAGACCTGGAAGAAGCTCGACACGCTGCAGCAGGGGGTGATCGCGATCCCTTCGGTCCAGCCGGTCCATCTGCTGTCGTTCACCAGCAATTTCGGCATTCGTTCGGATCCGTTCCGCGGGACTGCCGCGATGCATGCCGGCGTCGACATTCCGGGTCCTGTCGGCACGCCGATCTACGCCACGGCTGACGGCATCGTCTCGCATGCCGGTCGCCAGGGCGGCTATGGCAATCTCGTCGAGCTCAATCACGGCAAGGGCATCGCGACCCGGTACGGCCATCTCTCGAAGATCCTCGTCGGCGACAATGCCCGCGTGACGCGCGGCCAGCTGATCGCGCTGATGGGCTCGACCGGTCGCTCGACTGGCCCGCATCTTCATTATGAGGTCCGGATCGACGGTCATGCCGTGAACCCGATCCCGTTCCTCACGACCGCCGACTACCTTCTCGCCGCGCAGGATCGCTCGGTCGGTGCGATCCCGGTCTCGACGGACGGTCCGGCGGCGCAGGACTGAGGCGCACGGTTTTCTATCAAGCCCTGCCCGCGGTTCTCCGCGGTAGGGCGAGGTTGCCGCGGATAGCGGGACCGCCTATCTCGGGACCATGGCAACCTTGGCTCCCGACATCACCCTGACCCCCTCCGCCGCAGCGCGCGTCGCCGCAATTGCTGCCCGACAGGGCAAGCCCGCGATCCTGCGCCTTTCGGTCGATGGCGGCGGCTGTTCGGGTTTTCAGTACAAGTTCGGTTTCGCCGATGCGGCCGAGGCTGATGACGTGGTCGCCGAACGCGACGGCGTCCGGCTGGTCGTCGACAGCATCAGCATCGACCTCGTCCGCGGTTGCGCGGTCGACTATGTCGAATCGCTCGCCGGCGCGGCGTTCCGCGTGGAAAATCCCAATGCAGCCTCGGGCTGCGGTTGCGGCTCGAGCTTTTCGGTCTGACGCCCGGTGAAGATCGTCACGTACAACATCAACGGGATCAAGGCCCGTCTCCCGCGGCTGCTCGAATATCTTGCCGAAGAGCAGCCCGAGATCGTCTGTCTGCAGGAACTCAAGACCAGCGACGAAACCTTTCCGGCCGCGGAGATCGAGGCGGCGGGGTATGGTGTTGTCTGGCATGGGCAAAAGGCCTGGAACGGCGTGGCGATCCTCGCCAAGGGCCAGACCCCCAAGCTCCGGCAACGCGGCCTCGAAGGCGAGCCCGAGGACGAGCACAGCCGCTATATCGAGGCCGAGGTCGAAGGGCTGACGATCGCCGCGCTGTATCTGCCCAATGGCAATCCGCAGCCCGGCCCGAAGTTCGACTATAAGCTGCGCTGGATGACGCGGCTTGCGGCGCGCGCGCGCGTGCTGCTGGCCGAGGAGGTGCCCGCCATCCTCGCGGGCGATTACAACGTGATCGCGAATGACGACGACACGTTTTCGGTGTCGCGGATGCAGGACGATGCGTTGATGCAGCCCGAAAGCCGGAGTGCCTATCGTGCGCTGCTCGGGCAGGGCTGGACCGATGCCCTTCGAACGCAGTTCCCCAAGGGAGGCGTGTGGACCTTCTGGGATTATCAGGCGGGCGCGTGGCAGCGCGACGCGGGCTTCCGGATCGATCATCTGCTGCTCAGCCCGCAGGCGGCCGACCGGATGATCGATGCCGGTGTCGACAAGGCCTATCGCGGCCGCGAGAAGGCGAGCGATCATGCCCCGACCTGGGTCCGCCTGCGATGAACGCACCGGCGGGTGGGCCTGCGACACGGCTTGCCGCGGGTGTGCTGGCGACGCTGATGCTGGCCTGTTCGACCCAAGTTCGGGCGCAGGAGCGGGACTATTGCCCTGAACGCCCGGGGATCGATACGCCCGCCTGCACCATGGAAAAAGGCCGCGTCTCGGTCGAAACCGCGCTCGCCGACTGGACGCGCGACGACGGGGCGGGCTCGCGCGAGGACAGTGTCCTGATCGCCGATACGCTGGTCCGGGTCGGGGTCAGCGACACGGTCGAGGCACGGGTGGGATGGACGCCGTTCGGCCATGACCGGACGCGCGACGAAACGGGGATCGACGTCGCGGACCGCATCGGCGACGTGTCGCTGAGCATGAAGGCCAGCCTGAGCCATCCCGACGGCAAGGGCCTGTCGATCGCCGTCCTGCCGTTCGTGACGCTGCCCGTCGGCCGGTCGCCGGTCGGTGATGGCGACTGGGGCAGCGGACTGCTGCTGCCGGTGACATTCGAAATGTCCGACACGGTGTCGCTCGACCTGACACCCGAGGTCGATGCCGCGGTCGACGATGACGGGCATGGTCGGCATCTCGCCTATAGCAGCGCGGTCGGCCTCGCCTTCACGCTCGACAAGGCGGTGACGCTGAACGCCGAACTGCAGGCGCTGCGTGACGATGACCCGACCGGTCGCAGCACCCAGGCACTGGCTGCGCTGTCGCTCGCCTGGATGGTCCGTGACGATCTTCAGTTTGACATTTTTGGGGCGGCAGGCTTGACCCATGATACCCCCGATGCGCGGCTTTATGCGGGGGTGGCGCGGAGGTTCTAGATGATCGCGGTGCTGATCGGACTGCAGGCCGTCGCCGGCCCCCCGCTGCCACGCGAACTTCGCCCCCCGGTCGCCCGGGCGGCGACCCCCTGTCCCGTGACGCCGCCCGGTGGCGAGATCGTCGTCTGTGGCCGGCCGAGCGATCAGCGTCTTGCACGGCTTCCCACGCCGCCGGTCAGTTCACCCGATGCACCGATGACGTTCCGGCTGCCGGGCGGCGGGACGGGCAAGGTCCACGCAGTCCAGAGCACGCTGCCGGGGGCGACCGGATCCGGGGCGGTCGTCACGCTGCGCATCCCGTTCGGTCCGGGTCGCCGAGCGGCCGACCCCGCCCGTTAGGCTCAGGTCGGGTCGCGTGGCCGGGTCCGCAGCGCATCGGTGAGCGAGGCGGTACCGCTGCCGCGTCGCGCCGGCTTGGGCTGTGACGGGGCGGGCGACCAGCCCGTGAGGAAGATGATCTCGAACCGTTCGGCAGTCCGCCCGTCCGCGTCGGCGAGCTCGGCAAAGGCCTGTGCGAGCCCCGCCAGCGCCTGCCGGCCGAGCGCGCTGCGCCCCGCGAGCACGTTCGTCGCCGCCATCCCGCGAAGATCGCCGAGCAGTCGCCCGACATCGCGATAGCCGACGTTCAGCGTCTCGATGTCCGCTACCGGCAGCGCGAACCCCGCGCGCATCAGCAGATCGCCCGCCGAGCGGACGTCGATCTGCGGATGCAGCCGCGCGGCGGGTCGCTCCGCCTCCGCCACCCGCAACGCCTGGCGGAGTGCTGGCAGGCTCCCGGCCCCGACGAACGCGCCGAGGAACAGTCCATCCGGGCGCAGCACGCGGCGGATCAGCGACAGCGCGCCGGGCAGGTCGTTGACCTGGTCGAGCACGCCCGCGCTGACGACGAGGTCGAACGATGCGTCGGCAAAGGGCAGCCGGTCCTCGTCGGCCTGAACGCCGCCCGCGTGCGCGGCAAAGCCATGGCCCGCATCGCAGCGTACGACCCGTGCTCCCGGGGGCGCGACGAACGCGCCGTCGAAACAGCCGAGATCGAGAATGTCGGCAAAGTCCCGCGTCACCGCATCGAGCCGCTCGGCGATCCCGTCGAGCATCGTCGCGCGCACGAAATCCGCGTCGGCATAGGCGGCACGCGCGCGATCGCGGCGCTGGCGGCGGGCGACCCGGTCGAAGATTTCCGGGGCGCTGCCTTGGCTGGGGTCTGGGATCTGCACGCCGCGCTTGTGCCGTCTGCATGCTTTGACGACAAGGGCGGATGCGGTTGCTCGATCCGATTGGCGCGGTGATCCGGCTGGCGCTGCCACCGCGCTGCCCCGGCTGCGGCAGTCCGGTGGCGGCGGACCATCGATTCTGCGCAAGCTGCTGGAACGGCCTGCACTTTCTTGGTCCGCCCTGGTGTGCCGCGTGCAACCTGCCCTTTGTGCATGATCGCGGCGAGGGCGCATTGTGCGCCGCGTGCCTCACCCAGCCGCCGCGTCACGCGGGCGTCCGCGCCGCAGTCGCCTATGGACCGGTGGCACGCGGCCTGGCGCTGCGGTTGAAATATGGCGGCCGAACCGCGTTCGCCGCCACGATGGCCCGCGCCATGCACCGCCTCATGCCCGAGCAGGCAGCGCTGATCGTGCCCGTGCCGCTGCACCGCTGGCGGCTCTGGTCGCGCGGGTTCAACCAAGCGGCGCTCATCGCGACGACGCTCGCGAACCTGTCGACTGTGCCCGCCGACCTGAATGTCCTCGTCCGGACGCGGCAGACGACCGTGCTGCGCGGGCTCGGCAGGCGTCAGCGCGGCAGGGCGGTGGCGGGCGCCTTCGCCGTCGCGGCGGGCGGGC
>NZ_JPJC01000033.1:0-4147 GCF_000733135.1 Sphingomonas sp. FUKUSWIS1 | reverse complement strand
CGGGTCAGCGTCATCCCCAACCCGCCGGCACTCGCCGCGCCGGGCGCGACGCTCCCCGTGCTGCCGTCGCGGTTCATCCTCGGCGTCGGCCGGCTCGAACCGCAGAAGCGCTGGGACCGGCTGCTCGCCGCGGTCGCAGCACTCGGCGATCGCGACATCGCGCTCGTCATCCTCGGCGAGGGCAATTGCCGCGGCACACTCGCGGCGCAGGCGACCGCACTAGGCCTCGCCGCCCGCGTCCATCTGCCCGGCCATGTCGCCGATCCGCTCCCGGCAATGGCCCGCGCACAGGTCGTCGCGCTGACCTCCGATTTCGAAGGCGTGCCGGGGGTTCTGCGCGAGGCGCTGTCGGTCGGCACGCCCGTCGTCGCGACCGATTCGAGCCGCGCGATTGTCGAGATCATCGACACCCCCGCACGCGGCACGATCGTCGCGCGCGACGACGGCCCCGCACTCGTCGCCGCACTCGACGCCTGGCTCACACCCGGCATTTCGCGGCCCGCACCTGTCCCGCAACCCGGCAGCGACTCGGCGCAGCGCTATCTCGCGCTGTTCGACACGCTCGTCAGTCCGCGGCCTTCTCGTCCTCGCGGTCCGACCGACGCTCGAGCGCGGTCTTGAGCATCGCGGTCATCGGATCGGCAAGCGCGAGGCCAAGGATCCCGAACAGCGCGCTCGCGAGGATCTGCGCGCCCAGCGTCAGCGCGGGCGGCAGGTCGACGGTGCGCTTGGCGACCATCGGCACGATCACATAGCCGTCGATCGTCTGCACCACGAAATAGGTGCCGATCGCCCAATATCCGGTGTCGACGCCCGCGCTGAAGCCGACCGCGACCATCAGCACGCCGGTGACGATCGCACCGATATTGGGGATGAAGGCGAGGATGCCTGCGATGATCCCGAGCAGCATCGCCATCGGCACGCCGCCGATCGCCAGCGCGATCCCCGTCGCGACGCCCTCGACCGCCATGCCGAGCAACCGCCCGGCGAGCAGCCGCCGCATCGTCTCGCCCATCGTTACCATCGTCCGGGCGAATTCGTCGCGCAGGTCGGTCGGCACCATCCACTGGACGCCGCGCGCATAGGTGCCCGGGTCCATCGCGATGAACAGCCCGAGCACGAGGATCATGAACAGGCTGGTCAGCGCGCCGATCGCGGTGCCGACCCAGGATGTCACACGCCCGACCGACCCCAGCGCCTGCTTGGCGATCCCGCTCACGTCCGACACGCCCGGCATCAGCCCCTGCGACGCCAAATAGCCCGTAAACCGGTTCGCCTGCAGCTCGAGCGTCGAGCGCAACTGCGTCACCTGTTCGGTCACCTGCACCCCGGTCAGCACGAACGTGCCGATCATGAACACCAGCACCAGCACCACGACGATCAGCAGCCGCCATCCGCGGCTGATCGGCAGCACGCGCCCGAGCAACCGGACGCCGCCGTCGAGCAGCGACGCGAACACCACCGCGGCGAAGATCAGCAGCAACGGCTGGACCAGCACGATCGCCAGCGCGATCAGGCAGGCGAGCCCCAGCCAGATCGTCGCGCGCCGGATTTCCTTACGCAGGGCCGGGTCGCGCATCTCGACCGGGCTGGCCTCGTCGACGCGCTTGGTCGCGCCGCTATCGTCGGCCATCTCAGTTCGCCGTTGCAGGGTGGAGCGACGTGCCCGCGCGATCCGACCGGAGCGATCCCCACCAGGTCAGCGGGTTGTAGGTCGCATCGCCGTCGAGGCTGAAGGTGATGAACTCCGCGCGCCCGCCCAGATTCTCGTACGGCACCGGCCCGCCAAGGCCGAGCTGCGTCAGCGCAAAGCGGCTGTCCGCGGACCGGTCGCGATTGTCGCCCATCAGGAAGACATGAGCCGCCGGGATCGTGATCGGCCCGTAATCGTCGCCCGGGCTCCAGCCCATCTCGATCGTGTCGAACCGCCGGCCATTGGGCAGCGTCTCGGTGATCGTCGGCAGGCGACAGATCATCGCGCCGTCGGCCCGCGTCTCGCGCGCGCCGGGATATTCGTCCTCGCTGCACGGGCTGTTGGTGTCGACCGGGATCAGCGTGTCGTGGACGGGGCCGCGCTTCACCGGCACGCCGTTCAGGATCACCGTCCCGCCGCGCACTTCCAGCCGGTCGCCCGGCAGGCCGATCACGCGCTTGATATAATCGTTCTGTGTTCCCGGCGGCGTCACGATCACCACGTCGCCGCGCGTCGGCAGCGATCCGAACAGCCGCCCCTTGATGAAGGGGATCTGCACGCTCCAGCTGTCTTCCTGCTGGCGGAGCACGACGCTCTTGAAGATCGCGACCGGGTTCGGGATCGTCGGCGACACGAACGACCAGCCATAGGCGAACTTCGTGACGACCAGCCGGTCGCCGATCCGCAGCCCCGGCAGCATCGATTCGCTCGGGATGTAGAAGGGCTTGGCGATGAAGCTGTGGAAGCCGAGCACCACCAGCACCAGCCAGAATATGCCCTTCACCTCGCCCCACCAGTCGGTCCCGCGGCGCGCGGGTGCCGTCTTCGTGGTGGGAGGGGAACCGTCGTTGCCCGGGGGCGGGACGGGTGTGGCGCCGACCCGCGATGCTGCCGGATTCTCGAGCGACTCTTTGCCGTCCAACGCCGCTTCCTTCATCGATCTTTATCCGCGGATAACAGGGGTATAGCTTCGATTATCACAAAGGCCTGCGCCCAGGGATGATCGTCCGTCATGGTCAGGTGCACGCGTGCGGCGTGGCCTTCGGGGGTCAACGCGTCAAGCCTCGCCTTGGCCCCGCCGGTCAGGGCCAGCGTCGGCGCACCGCTCGCGGCGTTGACGACGCCGATGTCCTTCATGAACACGCCTGCGCGAAACCCGGTGCCGACCGCCTTCGAAAACGCCTCTTTCGCCGCGAACCGCTTGGCGAGCGTCCCCGCCTTGGTGAACGGCCGCCGCGCCGCCTTGGCCAGCTCCACCTCGGTAAACACCCGCTGCTCGAACCGCTCGCCGAACCGCTCGACCGACGCCTTGATCCGCTCGATATTGCACAGGTCCGACCCCAACCCGATGATCATCGCGACGCCTGGAGTCGGAAGACAAGATATGTTCTCGCGAAGGCGCGAAGGCGCGAAGCGAGCGGGAGACGCGAGCCCGGGGCGGTCTTCAGACTCTTCGCGCCTTCGCGCCTTCGCGTGAACCCCATCTGCACGCTACCGCGCCGCATCCATAGCCTCGCGCATCCGCCGCACCGCCTCGCCAAGCCCGACGAACAACGCCTCGCCCACCAGGAAATGCCCGATGTTCAGCTCGCGCACCTGCCGGATCGCCGCGATCGGCGCGACATTGTCATAGGTGAGGCCGTGCCCGGCATGCACCTCGATGCCGTTCTTCGCCGCCAGCGCCGCCGCATCCTCGAGCCGCCGTAGCTCGACGCTGCGCGCATCGCCCGACAGCTCGACATAACGCCCCGTGTGCAGCTCGACGACCGGCACCTTCAGCCGCACCGCCGCCTCGATCTGCCGCGCGTCGGGCTCGATGAACAGCGACACGCGGATCCCCGCCCCGGCCAGCGCGTCGACCAGCCGTTCCATCCGGTCATAATGCCCCGCGACGTCGAGCCCGCCCTCGGTGGTCAGCTCCTCGCGCTTTTCGGGCACGATGCACGCCGCATGCGGCCGGTGGCGCAGCGCGATGCCGAGCATCTCGTCGGTCGCCGCCATCTCCAGGTTGAGCGGGATCGCAAGCTCGGTCGACAGCCGCGCGATGTCGTCGTCGGTGATGTGCCGGCGATCCTCACGCAGATGCGCGGTGATCCCGTCCGCCCCCGCCGCCGCCGCGACCAGCGCCGCGCGGACCGGATCGGGATAGCCCGCCCCGCGCGCATTCCGCACCGTCGCGACGTGATCGATGTTGACGCCGAGGCGCAGATGCGCGGTGCCGGGGGGGCTCATGCCGCCGCCCTGCTGCCGGGCTTGATCGCCGGGATCGCCGCGAGTTCCGGGGGCAGCGCATCCGCGGCATAGGTCGGCACGTCGAGCCGGATCAGCGGGAAGAACGGCACGCCCAGATCCGCCGCGCCGTTCGACCGGTCGACCAGCGCCGCCGCCGCGACCGTCTCGCCGCCTGCGCGCCCGATCGCCGCGATCGCTTCCTTCGACGACAGCCCGGTGGTC
>NZ_JPJC01000032.1:0-15504 GCF_000733135.1 Sphingomonas sp. FUKUSWIS1 | reverse complement strand
GGGACGATCGCCTATACCGGCGGCGACGGCAGCGCTCCCGCCGATGTCTGGGTGTCGAGCGGTGGCAAGTCACGGCGGCTGACGCAGCTCAACGCGGTGATGACCGGCGCCAAGACGCTCGCGCCGATCCGCAAGATCGCGGTGACCGCGCCCGATGGCCGCGCGATCGACGCGTGGCTCGCAACGCCCGCCAATCGCACGCTCGGCCAGCGCGTGCCGCTGATCCTGGAAATCCATGGTGGGCCGAACAGCGCCTATGGCCCTGGGTTTGCCACCGACATGCAACTCTATGCCGCGGCGGGCTATGCGGTGCTGTGGACCAACCCGCGCGGCTCGACCTCCTACGGTGCCGAATTCGCCAATCTGATCGACAAGAAATACCCGTCCGACGATTATGGCGACCTGATCGCCGCGGTTGATGCGGCGATCGCGGACGGGACCGCGGATGCCGACAATCTGTTCGTCACCGGCGGATCGGGCGGCGGCGTCCTGACCGCCTGGATCGTCGGCAAGACCGACCGGTTCAGGGCCGCGGCGACGCAAAAGCCGGTGATCAACTGGGCAAGCGAGGCGCTGACGATGGACAACACGCTGTTTACCTCGCGCTACTGGTTCACCAAGCTGCCATGGGAGGATCCGATGAGTTACTGGAACCGCTCGCCGCTCAGTCTCGTCGGCAACGTCAAGACACCGACCCTGGTCGTGGTGGGTAGTGACGACTACCGCACGCCCGTTTCGGAATCCGAGCAATATTACGCCGCGCTGCAGATCCGCGGCATACCGACCGCGCTCGTCAAGGTGCCGGGTGCGAGCCACGGCGGCTTCACCGCACGGCCGTCGCAATCCGCGGCAAAGGCCTCCGCGATTATCGCCTGGTTCGATCGCTATCGCGCCAAGCCGAGCGGATTACGCACCGACTGACCGTCCGTTCGTCACCGCCGGGGCGATGCCCATGGTGCAGTCTCGTTACTGCCGCACGGATCACTCCGATCCGTGCGGCAGTGCTGATTACGCCAAGCGGCGTAGCCGGCTCATCGTTCGCCCTCGCCACCCTCGTTTTCGCCACCTTCGCCGCGCTCGTTCTCGCCGCCCTCATATTCGCCTTCGCCGCGCTGGCCACGCTGCTGCTGCACCGCGCGCGCGCGCCGCGGCGATGTCACCGCATGCCGAACCTTGCCCGACCGGACGACCCGCCGTCCTTCACCTTCACCCTCGCCTTCACCCTCACCGACCTGCTGAGCTGGCGACGGCATTGGCTTGGCGGCCGCGTCGCCGATGACGGCTTGGCCCGATTGCGCGATCACAAAGGCGCCGACGCCCATCCACAATTTCGTACGCATACTATCTCCTCGGTCCCGACGCGTTGGCCGGGAAGGCACTGACCTGTTAGGGGCGCGTCACCTGGCTTCATGCCGGATTTGCGAGATTTCCCATGATGATCATGATTGCCAACGTCCTGGATGCGGACAATCTCCAGTGGCTGCGAGATAATATGCGCAAGACCCGCTATGTCGACGGCCGACGGACGGCGGGGCGCGAGGCACGCCCGGTCAAACGCAACGAACAGGTCGACCGCGGCGACCCGTTGCTCGCCGAGATGCAGGACCTCGTCGTCGAGCGGTTGCTCGACAATGCCCTGTTCCGCATGGCGACGCGGCCGCATGTCGTCCGCCCGCCGCTCTTCAGCCGCTATGATGCGGGCATGGCCTATGGCAGCCATGTCGACGATGCGATCATGGGCGGGATGCGGACCGATGTGTCGGTGACGGTCTTCCTCAGCGAACCCGAGGATTATGACGGCGGCGAACTGGTGATCGAGTCCGCCGCCGGCGAACAGGACGTCAAGCTGCCCGCGGGCTCGGCGGTCTGCTATCCGACGACCTCGCTGCACCGCGTGGCGCCGGTCGTGTCGGGCGAGCGGCTTGCCGCGGTGACCTGGGTCCGGAGCCTCGTTCGGGACGCGGATGCGCGGGAACTGCTGTTCGATCTTGAAACCGCCCGCCACGCGCTGTTCGAGCGGCTGGGCAAGACGCCCGAACTCGACCTGCTCGCCAAGACGCAATCCAACCTGCTCCGGCGCTGGGCCGAGGACTGAGCGGCGCGGCGTGGATCGCCGTCAGCTTGGTCTGTCGATGAGAGCAAGCGTGGCCGCGTCGCTCGTCCCGGCAAACCAGCGATCGAGCGCTGCGCCGAACAGCGGACCGGCCCCCGCCTCGCGAAACAGCGTCAGCGACGATCGCAGCTTCATCGCATCGATCTCACCGAAAACGGCCCGGGCGGTCGTCCCCGTCAGCGCGTCAAGCGCTTCCACGCACTGCCGCAGACGCGCCCCGAGCACCGGATGCGCAAGATAGGCCCGCGCTTCCTCGAGTGACACGATCGCATAATGCTGCGCCATCGGGCTTCGTCCGAGCCCGGCAATCTGCGGGAAGATGAACCACATCCAGTGACTACGCTTGGCGCCGCGGCGTATCTCGGCAAGCGCGGACTCGTAGACTGCCGCCTGCGCAGTGACGAACCGTTCAAGATCATAAGGATGGGTCATCACCGCCTGCTTTCACTCAATCCTCGGCTCCCCACATATGGGAGAATAGATGGACGCAGGAAGGACTGGCTGGGGCGGCAGGGTTCGAACCTGCGCATGGCGGCATCAAAAGCCGCTGCCTTACCACTTGGCGACGCCCCAGCAGAGGCGGCCTTATAGCGGCGCGCCCCGACGAGAAAAGCCCTATCGCGTCTTAATCGAGTCGATGGACCCACCCATTGGCATCCGGCGCCAGACCGCGCTGGATAGCGACGAGCGAATCGCGGATCCGCAGCGTCATCGCGCCCGGCTCGCCGCCGCCGATCGTGAAGCGGCCCTCGGGCGACGCGACGGTCCCGATCGGGGTCACGACCGCGGCGGTGCCGCAGGCGAACGCCTCGACAAGCTTGCCGCTCGCCGCGTCGGCGCGCCACTGGTCGATCGCATAGGGCTCCTCGCGCACCGTGATCCCCTGCGCCCGCGCCAGCGTCAGGATCGAATCGCGGGTGATGCCGGGCAGGATCGTGCCCGTGAGCGCGGGGGTCGACAGGCTGCCGTCCTCGAAGACGAAGAAGACGTTCATGCCGCCGAGTTCCTCGACCCAGCGGCGCTCGACCGCATCGAGGAAGACGACCTGGTCACAGCCCTGGCTGATCGCTTCCTTCTGCGCGAGCAGGCTGGCGGCGTAGTTGCCGCCGCACTTCGCCGCGCCCGTGCCGCCCTGTGCCGCACGCGTATAATGCTGGCTGACCCAGATCGAGACCGCGGAGGCACCGCCCTTGAAATAGGCACCGACCGACGAGGCGAGCACCATGTAGAGATATTCGGCGCTCGGCTTGACCCCCAGGAACACCTCGCTCGCGAACATGAACGGCCGCAGATACAGCGCGCCGCCGTCGCTGTCGGGAATCCAGTCCTGATCCGTCCGGACCAGCCGCTCGACCGATTCGAGGAACAGCGATTCGGGAAGCTCGGGCATCGCCATCCGGCGTGCCGAATCCTGGAAACGCCGCGCATTGGCTTCGGGCCGGAAGAGCGCGGTGCCGCCATCGGCGAGTCGATAGGCCTTCATTCCTTCGAAGATTTCTTGCGCATAGTGCAGAACCGACGATGCGGGATCCATCATGATCGGCGCGCGCGTCGTGATCCTGGCATCATGCCAGCCCTTCGCGTCACTGAAGCGGATCATCGCCATATGGTCGGTAAAGACCCGGCCGAAGCCGGGATCGATCAGGCGCTGCGCACGCTCGTTCGCAGCGACCGGATCGCCACACGGTTCGAACGAAAATGTCATGCTCGCGTCTGGGGACGATGAGGCCTGCGACAACGGAGGATGCATTGAATTTTTCTCTCTTTCCACGGCTTGCCGTCGACTAGGACCGAAGACTAAACCGGTCAACATGGCTGCCTCAGCATCACCCGCTTCACCCCTGTTTCTTCGCGAACCCGAACTGCGTCGCGGCATGGAACTCCTGTACTTCGGTCAGAGCCATCTGGTCCGATCGATCGATGCGGGGCTCGCGGAGCAGGGGCTGGGGCGCGCGCACCACCGCGCCCTGTATTTCATCGCCCGCAAACCGGACATGACGGTCAGCGAACTGCTGTCGCTGCTGGCGATCACCAAACAGTCACTCGGTCGCGTGCTGAACGAACTCAGCGATCGCGGCTTTATCGAGGTCCGTCCCGGCGATCGTGACCGGCGTCAGCGACTGCTGCGCTTGACGCCAGTCGGCAGCAAGATGGAGAGCGACCTGTTCGAAGCTGCGCGACAGAAGATGTCCGCAGCCTATAATCACGCCGGCCACGGCGCGGTTGCGGGCTATTGGGCGGTGCTCGAAGGCCTGATCCCCGAAGAGGAACGAGAGCAGGTGATAAAGCTGCGCGGCTGACTAAAGCGGCGCAAGGTCGCCGCGGGCGTTTGCCGCCATCTCCGCATTGCGCCGTGCCGACGCCGCCAGCGTGCGGGACATCAGGGTGACCAACGCATCGCCGTCGTCGAGCACGTTCAAGCCTTCCCGCGTCGATCCACCCGGGCTCGCAACCCGGTCCGCCAGCACCGCCGGCGAAACATCGGCTGCGCCTGCCATCCGCGCGGATCCGTCGAGCGTGGCGAGCGCGAGTCGCGCCGCCTGATCCGCCGGCAGGCCGAGCGCCTGCCCCGCCTTGGCCAGCGCGTCGGCAAAACGGAACACGAAACCCGGCCCGCATCCCGCCAGCGCGGTGACGGCATCGAACTGCGCCTCCGCGGCGATCCACTCGACCAGGCCGAGCGGCGTCATCAACGCCTCCGCGGTCGCACGCGCCGCGCCGTCATCCGTCGCGCCGTGCAGCGCAACCACGCCGCGGCCGATCGCAACCGGCAGGTTGGGCATCGCCCGAACCACCGTCTGCGCCTGGGACAGAGGTTGGAGTGCGGCAATCTCGACCCCCGCGAGGATCGAGATCAGCAGCTTTGGCGCATAGCGCGAGAACTCGGGCGTCTTCAGCGCGCCGAGCTGCTGCGGCTTCAGCGCGAGCATGACGGTTTCAGCGGAAAAGTCGTCGGGGTCGGGCACCGCGGCGACGACGTGCACACCGGGTGGCATCACGCGCATACTGGGGCTGACGACGGTCACGCTGTCAGGTGAAAGGCCGTCGGCAAGCCAGCGGGCAAGCATCGCCCCGCCCATATTGCCACAGCCGATCATCAGGATCCGCCCGGTCATCGGCACGCCGCGCCCGGGGAAACGCGCGCGATCACGCCTCGCCCTGGGTTTCGATCAGCGCCGAGGCAAGCGCGTCCGCCGGCGTCTTCCCGCCCCACAGGACGAACTGGAACACTGGATAGAAACGCTCGCATTCCTCGATCGCCGATTCGACAAGCAGTTCGGCGGCCGAAAGCGACATCGTCCCATCCTCGCCGCCATCGACCATCGCCGCGTGACGGAACAAAAGGATTCCGCTCGTCGACCAGAGTTCGAAATGGCCGATCCAGAGCTGCTCGTTGGCGAGGCCGATCGTCTCGTAAACCGCCTGACGCCGTTCATCGGGCACCTTGATGTCCGGAAACGCCAGGAACTGCAGCACGCTGTCGTCCTCGCGCCACAAGGCGCGCAGTTCGTAGGTCGTCCAGCTGCCCTTTACGGTCGCGACGATCTCGTCATCGTGACGTTCATGTTCCCATCCATGCGCAGCATAATAGGCTTCGAGCATGTCGATGGGAGCAGCGTCGTCTTGGTCATGGTCGGCGTGGTCGAGCATCATTACGTCCTGGCACTCCCTGTCACGCGACAAAGGGTGCCGGGGCAAAAATGCTCCGACAACCCCGTTCGATCCGAATGCCCAGAAATCTGTGGAAAAGTCAGACGCCGACCTGCATTTTTGCTTCGAGAGCGTCGAGCCGGGCCTTCAGCGCGTCATTTTCGTCGCGCGCGGCGGCCGCCATCGATTTCACCGCATCAAACTCCTCACGGCTTACGAAATCGAGGCCGCCGAGCCATTCACGAGCACGCTCGCGAACCCCAGACTGCGCTTCGCGGCCGACACCGGCAAAGGTTCCAGCGGCGCCGTTGAGGACCTTCACTAAATCGTCGAACATCCGGTTTTCGGACTGCATTGTCATCATCCTGCTAGTAACTTGCGCCGCGCGCCCCGTCACAACATCTGGGAGGTGCGCGTCGTCGGCACAAGGGTTTCGGCATCGGGGTTGAGCCGGCCTATACCGTATGTGAGCATTCCCGCAAAGCTGATCCACACCATATAGGGCACCATCAGCCACGCCGCCCCGCGCCGGATACGCGCAAACAGGAATGTCGCCGCGATCGAGAGCAGCAGCATCGCGACGATGACAAGCAGCGACGCACCGATTCGGTGCGCGCCGAAGAACAATGGCGTCCAGGCGAGATTCAACACGAACTGCGCGGCAAACAAGGCGATCGCGCGCCCCCGCCCCAGCGCGCCGCGCGCATTGAGGATCATTGCGAGAGCCAGGCCGAGCAGCACGTAGAGCGTCGACCAGGCGACCGGAAACACCCAGCCTGGCGGAGTGAGCGCGGGCTTCACCAGGCTGGTGTACCAGGCACTTTCGCTCCCCACCGGGACCGCGCGCCCGGCCAGAAAGCCCAGCAGGACGATCAACGGAACGGTCACGATCGCCCAGCGCAGGAACGACATCCTCAGCTGGCCCTTCGAAGCGATGCCTCCCACATACGTCCTTTCAAGACTGATCGGCTTAGTCCTGCCGCGGGAACGCCCTGCCGTAAACCGCAACATGCATGGACCGATCGGGAAGTGTGTCATTCTGCGATGGCCGATCCGGGTCCAGCGCGGGCAGCATCCGGATCGTCAGTCGCGTGGCGCGGCGACCGCATGCGCGGCGATCAGGAACTCGATATTACCCTCGGGACCGGTGATCGGGCTCTCGACGACGCCCTCGACCTGCCAGCCCTGTGCCTCGAACCAGGCCGCGACCTCGCCGCAGACGCGCGCATGGACGGCCGGATCGCGGATCACGCCGCCCTTTCCGACCTCTTCGCGGCCTGCCTCGAACTGCGGCTTGACGAGCGCCAGCAGCCGCGCGCCGGGACGTGCGAACCCGATCGGGCGCTCGAGCACCTTGGCCAGCCCGATAAAGCTCGCATCGCAGACGATCAGGTCGACCGGTTCGGGGATATGCGCGTCGGTCAGGATGCGCGCGCTGGTCTGTTCGTGGACGATCACGCGCGGGTCCTGACGGAGTTTCCACGCAAGCTGGTTGGTCCCGCTGTCGACGGCATAGACGCGAGCGACCCCGTTGCTGAGCAGCACGTCGGTAAACCCGCCGGTCGACGAGCCGACGTCGATCGCCACCGCGTCCGTGACCGTCCAGCTGAAATGTGAGAGCCCGTGCGCGAGCTTGATCCCGCCGCGCGACACCCAGGGGTGATCGCGACCCCGCACGTCGAGCACGACGTCGTCCGCCAGCGTCTGCCCCGGCTTGTCGACCTTGCGCGTGCCGGCAAAGACCAGCCCCGCCATGATCAGCGCCTGGGCGCGCGTCCGCGACTCGACCAGTCCCCTGTCGACCAGCATCTGGTCCGCGCGTTGCTTTGCCATACGCCCAGCCTATCGCCCCGGCGTCCGATCATCGCAAGCTGCCTTCCTTTTGCCGCAATATCTATTGCCCACTGAACTGGTAGGATTATCTTGCAGACAGGGATCGTGATCGGCCGACGTCCCCTAGAGCGTCGATCGATCACGATCCCACCCCCGGGCTCCGGGGGTCTGGAGAAGGAGAGGCGTCGTGGGTTCTTTTGCACCATATGATAGCGTTCAACCGACCATCCTGACGGTCCCCGGGCTCGGCGGATCCGGCCCGTCACACTGGCAGACCCTGTGGGAAGATGCCCGGCCGGATACCGTCCGGGTCGAACTGGGGATGTGGAACACGCCGCATCGCAACGCCTGGGTCACGCGACTCGACGAGGCGATCCGGCGCGCACAGGCCCCCGTCATCCTAGCCGCGCACAGCCTTGGTTGCCTTGCGGTGGCGTGGTGGGCCGAACTCAGCCCGCAACCCTATGGCTGGCCCGTCGCGGGGGCATTGCTCGTCGCGCCCGCCGATGTCGATCGCGGTGGGGCCCAGGCCGAGCTCAAGGGCTTTTCACCGACCCCGCGCGGCCCCCTGCCCTTCCCCTCGATCGTCGTCGCGAGCAGCGACGATCCCTGGGTCACGCCCGACCGCGCGCACAGCATGGCCGCCGACTGGGGTAGTCATTTCGTCGATGCCGGCCCGCAGGGGCATCTCAATGCCGCGAGCGGTATCGGCTGGTGGCGCGAGGGACAGGATCTGCTCGAGCGGGTGATCGCCGCGAGTGGCGACGGTCACGGGCAAGCGCTGCCGCCGAGCCAGGCGCGATCGATCCTCGCCGTCAGCGCAACCGACGCGGCCCACTCCCACTATCTGGGCAGATAGGCAGGGCGCGCGTCCGGCAGTCGTTCCGGATCAGCCGCGCAGTGTGTCGTCTGCCGGCACCTGCGACTGCTGATCCTGCTCGTCCGCGGCACGCGCCGCGGGCAACCCGGCGCGCATCCGCCGCCACATGGCGATGTTCAGCGACACCATCACGATCACCGCGAGCGCAATGATCACGATGGCCTTGGTCGGCCCGCTCATGCGCGCGCTTCGGCAACCCCGCCCGAATTATGGCGCAGCGCCTTGAGCACGGTTTCCACCAGCGCCGCCGAATCGAGCCCGGCCTCGGCATATTGCGCGTCGGGCTTGTCCTGATCCTGGAAGAGATCCGGCAGACGCAGCGTGCGCAGCTTCAGCCCGCCGTCGATCAGCCCCTCGTCGCTGGCCAGCGTCAGCACATGCGCGCCGAAACCGCCGACCGCGCCCTCCTCGATCGTGACCGCGACCTCGTGCGTGGTGAGCAGCTTGCGGATCATCTCGACGTCGAGCGGCTTGGCGAATCGCAGATCGGCAACGGTGGTCGACAGCCCCTTGGCCTCGAGCACATCGGCGGCCTTCAACGCTTCCTCGAGCCGCGTGCCGAGCGACAGGATCGCCACGGCCTTGCCCTCGCGAACGATCCGGCCCTTGCCGATCTCGAGCAGTTCGGGCGTGGCAGGCAAGGCGACGCCCGTGCCGTTGCCGCGCGGGTAGCGCACCGCGATCGGGCCGGTGTCATACTGCGCCGCGGTGTGTGTCATATGGACCAGCTCGGCTTCGTCCGCCGCCGCCATCACGACGAAATTCGGCAGCGTCGCGAGATAGGTCACGTCGAACGATCCGGCATGCGTCGCGCCATCCGCTCCGACCAGCCCGGCGCGATCGATCGCAAAGCGCACCGGCAGGTTCTGGATCGCGACGTCATGGACGACCTGGTCATAGGCCCGCTGCAGGAACGTCGAATAGATCGCGCAGAACGGCCGCATCCCCTGCGCGGCAAGCCCCGCCGCGAAGGTCACGCCGTGCTGTTCGGCGATGCCGACATCGAAGAAGCGATCGGGATAGGCCTTGGCGAAGGCATCGAGGCCGGTGCCCGACGGCATCGCCGCGGTGATCGCACAGATCCGGTCGTCCTTGGCGGCCTCGGCGACGAGCTGCGCACCGAACACGTTCTGATATTGCGGCGGTCCCGGCGGCGCCTTGGTCTGCACGCCCGAGATCACGTCGAACTTCTGCACGCCGTGATATTTGTCGGCCGCGGCCTCGGCGGGCGCATAGCCCTTGCCCTTCTTGGTCACGACATGGACGAGGATCGGGCCCTCCTCCGCGTCGCGCACATTCTCGAGCACGGGGATCAGATGCTCGAGATTATGACCGTCGATCGGCCCGACATAATAAAAGCCGAGTTCCTCGAACAGCGTACCGCCCATCGTCATGCCGCGGGCGAACTCGTCGGTCTTCCGCGCGGCGTTGTGGAACGGCCGCGGCAGGCGCCGAGCGAGCTTCTTGGCAAGCTCGCGAATGCCCAGGAATTCGCGGCTCGACACGATCCGGCTGAGATAGGCCGACAGACCGCCAACCGGCGGCGCGATCGACATGTCATTGTCGTTCAGGATCACGACGAGGCGATTACCCGCCTGCTCGGCATTGTTCATCGCCTCATAGGCCATGCCCGCCGACATCGCGCCGTCGCCGATAACGGCAATGCCCTTGCCCGGCGTGCCCGCGATCTTGTTGGCGACCGCGAAGCCGAGCGCGGCCGAGATCGATGTCGAGGAATGCGCAGCGCCGAACGGGTCGTATTCGCTCTCGCTCCGCTTGGTGAAGCCGCTGAGGCCGCCACCCTGGCGCAACGTCCGGATCCGGTCGCGGCGGCCCGTCAGGATCTTGTGCGGATAGCATTGATGCCCGACGTCCCAGACCAGACGGTCGCGCGGCGTATCGAACACATAATGAATCGCGGTCGTCAGTTCGACGACGCCGAGCCCCGATCCGAGGTGGCCACCGGTCGTCCCGACGGCCGAGATCGTCTCGGTCCGCAGTTCATCGGCAAGCTGGCGAAGCTGGTCGGGTTTCAGCTTGCGCAGGTCATCGGGGGTCGAAACCGTGTCGAGCAACGGGGTTACAGGAGTATCTGCCATCCCGCCGGCTTATCGCAGCACAGGTTTGGTGTCGATTGTTACCGAACGAAACCCCGCCATCCGCGGATATTTCTACGCAGCGACGCCAGATTGGTTACCCCGTCATGGCGCTGGCAGCCTTCCCCGATCAGCGCTGCGCCTCGCATGCGGCACACCGGCCGCGGACTTCGATGACCGGGCGGACAGGCACGAAACCGGCCGAAATAGCCGCATTCCGCACACCGCGAGTGATCACGTCATTGTCGATATGCGTCGTCTGCCCGCACGAATCACATACCAGGAAGATGCAGTCGTGAAGGCAATCGGGATGGGCATTGGCGACGTACGCGTTCGCACTCTCGACCCGTCGCGCCAGGTTCGCACCCACGAAGAGGTCGAGAATTCGGTAAACGCTGTTGGCAGCGACGCGCCGCCCCTCCGCCTTCGACACGGCTTCCGCGATGTCATAGGCCGAGGCCGGCTTGTCGAAGCCAGCCAGCGCGGAAAACACGCTGGCGCGCATCGTCGTCCACTGCTCTCCCGATTTTTCCAGCGTCGCCTGCGCGGCAACGTTAAGGTCGGCGCCTTGCGGCTCATGATGTGAATGCGAGTGCGTTGCCATTATGCCGTGAATCTAGGGTGCCGCAGGACCGGCGACAAGCAGCGACCGCGCCGGGGCGATCGTGCGGCCCGGCTCAGCTTTCGGCGCGACGGTTCAGATCGTGCCCGAACGCGAGCAACGCGACGCCGATGATCGTCCAGAGCGTCTCACCGCTTCCCGAATCATGCGGCAGCGTCATCGCCCCCGCCATGATCCCGAGCCCGAACGCACCCATCGCCGCCGGCATCGCATAGCCATGATGAAGGATCCCGCGCCCCAGCGCGACCGCACCGAATAGGATCGCGATCGTCAGTCCGACTTCGTGGAAGATGGGATCGAGCAGCACGCCGCCCGCGGTCGACATCAGCGCAACCAGCACCGACGTTGCCAGACAGTGCACCATGCACAGACCCGACAGCCCGATCGCATAGCGATCCAGGCCTGCGATCCAGGACGGATGCGCATGGGTATGGTGGTGGGCGGTCGTCGACATCGTTCCGATTAGATAGTCCATCTCAGGAAAGGATACAACATCACATTCGGCCGAACGCCCGTCGTCCGCTCGCTTTTTTTTCAGGAAAAGGACGCTCGATCGACGTCGTGATCAATCCTGCGCTCGCGCTCGTTCCCAACGCATCGCGCGTGTGTCTCGGGCCAGCAGAAACCCGGCGGCCGATAACCCCTGATACTCGACGCCCCAGTCAGACAGGCGTAGAGCCGTGCGATGCTCCAGCCCAGTGCCGCCTTCCTGTCCACAGCGCGCCCGCGAGCGGTCGCGACCTGGCTTCTTCTCGTTGCGGCGATGATCGTCGGCATCGTTATCGTGGGGGGCATAACGCGGCTTACCAATTCGGGGCTCTCGATCACCGAATGGAAGCCGATCACCGGCATCATTCCGCCACTCACGCTTGCGCAGTGGCAGGCGGAATTCGCGAACTACAGACAGATCCCCGAATATAGCCAGCTCAACAGCGGCATGACGCTCGACGGGTTCAAGGCGATCTTCTTCTGGGAATATCTCCACCGCGCGCTGGCACGGACGATCGGCGCGGCGTTCGCGATCCCGCTCTTGTGGTTCGCGCTGCGCCGGGCAATCCCGGTCGGCTATGGCTGGCGACTCGGCGCGCTGCTGGCGCTCGGCGCGCTTCAGGGCGCTGTCGGCTGGTGGATGGTGAAGTCCGGGCTGTCCGTCCGCACCGACGTCAGCCACATTCGTCTCGCAGTCCATCTGATGACCGCGCTCGTCACGCTCGCCGGCATCGTCTGGACGGCGCTGGACCTCCTCGCACTCCACCGCTCGAAGCTTGCGGCCCCGGCCCGCCTCGTGCCGATCGCGGTCACCGCGTTCGCGTTGCTGTTCGTCCAGCTTGTCTATGGCGCGTTCACCGCAGGGCTCAACGCAGGCTACGCCTTTTCGAGTTGGCCGCTGATGGGCGACAGCCTGTTCCCGGGCGGCGTCCCGATGCTGTCACCCGGCTGGATCAACGCCGTCGACAACCCGATTGTCGTCCAGTTCATTCACCGGTGGCTCGCCTTCGCCACCGCCGCCGGGCTCGTCTGGCTCGCGGTCCGCGCGACGCAGCATGGTTCGCGCGCCGGCTTCTGGGTGGTCGGGCTCGTCACGCTTCAGGTCTTTCTGGGGATCGCAACGCTCATGACCGGTGTCGCCATCCCTGTCGCCGTCGCACACCAAGCCAACGCGGCGCTGTTGCTGATCGCCATGGTATTTGCCGCGCATCGCCTCGGCAATCCGCCCAAGGTATTATAATACCCGCCATGAAACCGGCGGAAAGCTTGACTTAAACACCTCTTTTCGCCATTGCCGCCTCGTTAGCGCCGTCCGTCGTGGCGGCGCATATCGTTTCAGCAAAGGTCTCAGCCCCATGAAGGCGCTCATGAAGACCACCAAGTCGGCCAAGCCGCACGAGGTGGAGAAGAAATGGCATATCGTCGATGCCGAGGATCTGGTGGTCGGTCGCGCAGCGTCGATCATCGCCAACGTCCTGCGCGGCAAGCACAAGACGTCGTTCACCCCGCATGTCGATTGCGGTGACAACGTCGTCGTGATCAACGCCGACAAGATCCGCTTCACCGGCAACAAGGCCGCGAAGAAGGTCTATTACAAGCACACCGGTTATGCCGGCGGCATCAAGGGCATCACTGCCGCCAAGGTTCTCGACGGCCGCTTCCCGGAGCGCGTTCTCGAAAAGGCCGTTGAGCGCATGATCCCGCGCGGCCCGCTTGGCCGTGAGCAGATGCGCAACCTGCGTATCTTCAAGGGTACCGAGCATCCGCATGAGGCACAGAACCCCGAGGTTCTCGACATCGCCAGCATGAATCGCAAGAACAAGGTGGGTGCGTAAATGACCGACAACCGCCAGTCGCTCGCCGATCTCGCGAGCCTGACCAACCAGCCCGCACCGGCTGCTCCGGCCGCACAGTCGCTGCCGACCAGCGAAGGCGACATCGCAGCGCCCGTCTCGAACGAGCCGGTCCGCGAGCCGATGCCGCTCCGCGAGCAGATCCTCGACAAGCAGGGCCGCGCCTATGCGACCGGCCGTCGCAAGGACGCCGTTGCCCGCGTCTGGGTCAAGCCCGGCACCGGCAAGATCACGATCAACGGTCGTGACCAGGAAGTGTATTTCGCACGTCCGACGCTGCGTCTCGTCATCAACCAGGTGTTCGGTATCACCGAGCGCGAAGGTCAGTATGACGTAGTCTGCACCGTCAAGGGCGGCGGCCTTTCGGGCCAGGCCGGCGCGGTCAAGCATGGCATCAGCCAGGCGCTGACCCGCTTCGAGCCGGTGCTGCGTGCATCGGTCAAGGCTGCAGGCTTCCTGACGCGCGACAGCCGCGTCGTCGAGCGCAAGAAGTACGGCAAGGCGAAAGCCCGTCGTAGCTTCCAGTTCTCGAAGCGCTAAACGCTTTACCGAACTACGGAAAAGGGCGGTCCGGGTTTTCCCGGGCCGCCTTTTTCATGCCTGCGCTACATCCGTACGACGCGGGTGCCGATTCGTGCGGCCTCGTCGGGGTCGTGGGTCACCATCAGGATCGGCAGGCGCATCGTATCGCGCAGATGCTCGATCACGCGGACGATCTCCTCGCGGCGCGGTCGGTCGAGCGACGCCAACGGCTCGTCGAGCAACAGGAAGCGCGGGTTGCTGAGCAATGCCCGTCCGATCGCCACGCGCTGCGCTTCGCCCCCCGAGAGCGACCGCGGCCAGCGGTCGAGCAGATGCCCGATCCCCAGGAAGCCGATCCGCTCCTCGAACCCCGACGTGTCTCGGCCGGCGCCGTAAAGCAGGTTCGCCCGCACCTTCAGATGCGGAAAAAGCCGCGCTTCCTGAAACACATAGCCCGCACGGCGGTGTTCCGGTGGCAGGTTAATGCCCTCCCCGAACAGCGTGACGCCATCGACGACGATCCGGCCATTGTCGGGCGTGAGCAGCCCGGCGACCATCTTCAGGATGCTGGTCTTGCCGACGCCGGACGGTCCGAACAGCACGGTCGCGCCGTCCCCCGCCGCCATCGTCAGTGCGACCTCGGCATCGCCCAGACGCTTGCGGACGTTGATCTCAAAGGACATGAAGCCCCCTGCCCGCGCGCCGCGTCAGGAGCTCGGACGCGACCAGTGCGATCAGCGACAACGCGACGGAAATCGCCGAGAGCCGCCATACCAGCATCTCCGCGCCCGGCTGCTGAAGCGCCGAGTAGATCGCCAGCGGCAGCGTCTGCGTCTCGCCCGGCACATTGGAGACGAAGGTGATCGTCGCCCCGAACTCGCCGATCGATCGCGCAAAGCCCAGCACCGCGCCCGCGAGCACGCCCGGTACGCTCAGCGGCAGCGTGACCGTCCAGAATACCCGCCACGGCCCCGCGCCCAGCGTCCGCGCCGCACTCTCAAGCCGTGCATCGACCGCCTCGATCGACAGCCGCATCGCACGCACCATCAAGGGCAGCGCCATGACCCCCGCTGCGATCGCCGCACCGGTCCAGCGGAACAACACGCTGACCCCGAACCACGACTGCAGCCACCCACCGACCGGCCCGTTCGGCGCAAAGGCGAGCAGCAGCAGCCACCCCGTCACGACCGGCGGCACGACGAGCGGCAGGTGGATCACCGCATCGACGAGGATCCGCCCGGGAAACCGTACGCGCGCCAGCAGCCAGGCAAAGCCGAACGCGATCGGCAATGTGATCAGCATGGCGACGGCGCCGACCTTCAGCGACAGACCGACGATCCCCCATTCCGCCGGTGTCAGGACGAACCCATCCGTCACTCAGCGCGCCGAAAAGCCGTAACGCACGAAGATCGCCTTGCCCTGACGCGACGTCAGGAACCGGCGGA
>NZ_JPJC01000031.1:0-4626 GCF_000733135.1 Sphingomonas sp. FUKUSWIS1 | reverse complement strand
CGCCGCCGCGGTCGCGTAGATGTAGAAGTCGTAGAATTCGACCGCGGTGCCGACCAGGCTGGCGGCGAGGATGCGGCGGCTGGACCTAAGCGTGCTCATGCCGCGTGCATCGCCGCCCGCCGCCGCCCCGTCAATCGCGCGCTCGGCTTTAGCGCCCCAAGGCGTGCGCAACCCCGAGCAGCATCCAGTACAGCCCGCCCGACAACAGCATCGCGACCGGCAGCGTCATGATCCACGCCAGCCCCATGTTCACCAGTGTCCGCCGCTGCAGTCCGCCGCCATTGGCGACGCTCGAACCGGCGATCCCCGACGACAGGATATGCGTCGTCGACACGGGCAGGCCGAACCGGTCCGCCATCAGGATCGTCGCCGCCGCGACCAGCTCCGCCGACGCACCCATGCCATAGGTCAGATGCGACTTGCCGATCCGTTCGCCGACGGTGACGACGATCCGCTTCCACCCGACCATCGTGCCGAGCCCGAGCGCGAGCGCGACCGTGACCTTCACCCAGATCGGGATGTAGCGCGTCCCCTGCTCCAGCCCGCCGCCATAGGTTTTCAGCTCCGTGATCTCCTGCGCGGTGAAGCGCGCCTGCGCGGTCTTGTCCGCCGCGACCAGCTTGGTCGTGTCGAGCACGAGGTACATGTCGTTGCGCAGGTTCGACGTCGCCGCCGCGGGCACCTTGCCGAGCGAGCCATAGCCCTCGATCCGGCGGGTGACGTCGTTCGACAGCGTGGCCAGCGCGCCATAGACGACGGGCTCGGCGACCTGCTTGGATTTCAGCGCGGTGGTGACGCGCGCGCGGGCGGCCTCGACCGTCGAAGGCGTGCCGTCGGCATGCGCGGCATAGGCCGACGACGCCGCGCGGGCGCTCTGGACGAACGCCGGCGTCGCGCTTTCGGGCATCGTCCGGTTCAGCGCATAGGCGGTCGGCGCGCAGCCGATCAGGATGAGCATGATCAGCCCCATCCCCTTCTGGCCGTCATTGCTGCCATGCGCAAAGCTGACCGCGGTGCAGGTGCCGATCAGCAGCGCACGGATCCCGCGCGGCGGCGGCGTATCGCTCTCGGGCGCCTCGTACAGCTTGCGGTCGCGCAGGAAGCGCTTCATCACCAAGAGCATCAGCAGCGCGCCGACAAAGCCGACCACCGGGCTGAACGCGAGCGCGGAGAGCACCTTGGTCACCTGCGCCATGTCGACGCCCGACGTGCCGTCCGCGCCGCCGTTGATCAGCTGGTTGGCGAGCCCGACGCCGAGGATCGAGCCGATCAGCGCATGGCTCGACGAATTGGGCAGCCCGACCGCCCAGGTCGCGAGGTTCCACAGGATCGCCGCGAGCAGCAGCGCGAAGATCATCGCGAACCCGCCCGCGCTGCCGACGTTGAGGATGAGGTCGACCGGCAGCAGCGTGATGATCGAATAGGCGACCGCACCCGACGACGTCATCACGCCGACGAAGTTGAAGAAGCCCGACCAGACCACCGCGAGCGGCGCGGGCATCGAATGCGTGTAGATGACCGTCGCGACCGCATTGGCGGTGTCGTGGAAGCCGTTGACGAATTCGAACCCGAGCGCGATCAGCAGCGCGAGCCCGAGGAACGCGAACGCACCGACCGCGAGCGTCTCGCCAACCTGCGCGGTATCGGTGGCAATGCTGAACCCCGCATAGGCCAGCCCCCCCAGCAATATTGCCAGAAAGATCCAGCGCCCGGCCGGATGCAGATCATGATCGAGCCGCGGTCCGCTGCGCGGTGCGCGGTCGATCGCGTCGACCGTTAATGGGGAAGTAGCCATGATCGCGCAGTCGGCCCTAACGATTACAACTTTATGACAACGCGATGCATCGCCGCGCGGCGATACCAGAATGACACAGTGACGAACCCCACCCAGAGCGCAACCGCCCATGACCCTCCCCCGCCAGGGGGAGGTGGCAGGCGCAACCTGACGGAGGGGGAGGACCGCCGCGCCTCTGATAGAGCGGTCCTCCCTCGATCGCGCATCGGATCGAGCGCGACGACGCTACCGCCCCGCGAGGCTCGCGAGCTGCGTCCCGTTGCGCGTCAGCAACGCGGCGGTCTGCACCGTGGCGTCCTGCATCATTTCCGCGCGGCACCGACGCGACTCGGCAAAGGCATTCAGCCCGCCGGTCCGCGGGGCGCAGGTCCGGTTAACCGCCGACTGCACGCGACGCGCAAGCACACGCCGCCCGGCGTCGCTGGCCAGGTCGAGCCCGGCATGCGAGACACGGATCGTAACGGGGTCGCGCACCGGATCGGCGGCAGCGCCGGTCGCAAAAAGGCACGCGGAAGCGATCGCCGCCGAAGCGACGCTGTGGAGGATCTTCATGATGACGTCCTTTGCTGGTCCTGCGGTCCGCAGGCACGCCGGCCTGCGCGCGACTAAGCCTGACCGTCGGGAGGACCGTCTCTGCGCGGCCTCTCCGACGAAGACCCTCGTCGCTGCGCACGCCCTACGCCCGGATCGTTACGCGCCCGCGACGGTTTGGCGACGGTTCGTCGGTCGCCCCGCGATTTCGATTCCCCCCTCCCGGATGGCGACCGAACGCGCGCTCACATCCCCTGATAGCGCGCGAATTCGGGCAGGCTCGCCAGGTCCGCCATCCACGCCAGCCGCTCCGCGACCTGGATTAGCGCGCCCGGTGCGACCGACTCGGGATCGTCGAGCGTGCACGACTGGATGTCGATGATCCCCGGCAGCGCGACCGGGTTGGTGTAGAACAGGCCCGTCCCGCACGTTCCGCAGAACAGCCGCCGCCCGTGCTCGGACGACGCATAGGTCACCGGATCGCCCGAAATCGTCACCTGCTCGGTCCTGAACGCGATCCAGCCGACCATCGGCGCGCCTGCGCTGCGTCGGCAATCCTCACAGTGGCACAGCGCGTGATGCGCCGCCTCGCCCGTCGCGACATAGTGGATCGCTCCGCAGTGGCATCGTCCCGACAACATGCACGCCTCCTGTTGATATTCTCGATTTGTTCCACACATCGCTGCGCCGTGCAAGCCTTAGCCGCTTGCCCGATCGCGCCCCGTTCCCTACCTGTTCACCGGTGAACCAGATCGCCCATCCGTCCGACGCAAACCGCCAGCCGCCCTATCTCCGCGGCCTCAACGATCCCCAGCGCGAGGCGGTGCTGACCACCGACGGCCCCGTCCTGATCATCGCCGGCGCGGGCACCGGCAAGACCGCGGCGCTGACCGCGCGACTCGCGCATCTGATCTTCACCAAGAAGGCGTGGCCGTCGGAGATCCTCAGCGTCACCTTCACCAACAAGGCCGCACGCGAGATGCGCGAGCGCGTCGGGCGTCTGGTCGGCGACGCTGTCGAGGGGATGCCGTGGCTCGGCACCTTCCACGCGATCGCCGCCAAGATGCTGCGCCGCCATGCCGAGCTCGTCGGGCTGCAGTCCAACTTCACGATCCTCGACACCGACGACCAGCTGCGGTTGCTCAAACAGCTCATCCTCGCCGCCGATATCGACGAGAAGCGTTTCCCGACGCGCAGCCTCGCCGGGCTGATCGACCAGTGGAAGAACAAGGGCCTCGTCCCCGCCGATATCGATGCGGGCGAGAGCGAGCGCTACGCCAACGGCCGCGGCGGCGAGCTGTACGAGCAATATCAGACCCGGCTGCGCGCGCTCAACGCCTGCGACTTCGGCGACCTGCTGCTCCACATGCTCGTCATCCTGAAGACACACCGCGACGTGCTGGCGCAGTATCAGCAGCGCTTCAAATACATCATGGTCGACGAGTATCAGGACACCAACTCGTCGCAATATCTCTGGCTGCGTCTGCTCGCGCAGGAGCGCAAGAACATCGCCTGTGTCGGCGACGACGACCAGTCGATCTATTCGTGGCGCGGCGCACAGGTCGAGAACATCCTGAAGTTCGAACGCGATTTTCCCGGCGCGAAGGTCATCCGCCTCGAACAGAATTACCGCAGCACGCCGCACATCCTAGGCGCGGCCTCGGGCGTGATCGCCAACAATGGCGGCCGCCTCGGCAAGCAGCTCTGGACCGAGCTCGACGTCGGTGAGAAGGTCAAGGTCATCGGCGTCTGGGACGGCCCCGAGGAAGCGCGCCGCGTCGGCGAGGAAATCGAAAGCGTCCGTCGCACGGGCAAGAGCCTCGACGAGGTCGCGATCCTGGTCCGCGCGCAGCACCAGACGCGCGAGTTCGAGGATCGCTTCATCGCGATCGGCATGCCGTACAAGATCGTCGGCGGATTCCGCTTCTACGAACGCGCCGAGATCCGCGACGCGCTCGCCTATCTCCGCGTCGTCAACCAGCCCGCGGACGATCTCGCCTTCGAACGCATCGTCAACGTCCCCAAGCGCGGCCTGGGCGACAAGGCGGTCGCGCGCATCCACCAGCTCGCGCGCGCCACCGGCACCCCGCTGACCACCGCCGCCGCGCGCATCCTCGACACCGACGAACTGACCGGGGCCGCCAAGAAGTCGCTCGGCCGCCTCGTCGGCGACATCGCGCGCTGGCGCGACATGGCGACCAGCCTGCCCCACGCCGAACTCGCACGGCAGCTGCTCGACGAGAGCGGCTACACCGCGATGTACCAGGCCGAGAAATCGGTCGAGGCGACCGGCCGGCTCG
>NZ_JPJC01000030.1:0-3912 GCF_000733135.1 Sphingomonas sp. FUKUSWIS1 | reverse complement strand
CGCCTGCGACACTTTCGTTGCGACATCGTGCAACGCGGGCGTGTTGAAGCGTACGACACCTGCGAGCGTCTGGCGGTGTGTGAAACCGCTGTCGGGCTTCATCAGCGAATCGGCAGCTCGTGCAGGGACCTCGACATGATAGCCGAGCACGCCATTGTGCCGGATCTTCAGCGCGGACACGCCGGTCGAGGTGCGGAACTCGGCCTCCAGTGCGGCGATCGCGCGGCGTCCCCCAGCGCCGGTATCGCGCAGGTCGTCGAGTGCGGCGTCATATCCCGCCGCGATATACCCCCCGTCAGACGCTTCGATCGGTGGCGATGGTACGAGCGCACGCTTGAGCAGGTCGATCAGGCTGCCATGCCCGCGCAGCAGCGGTGCGACGTCGCTCAGCAGGCGCGGCGGATCGGTCAGCGCGTCGAGCCGCTCGCCCAGATTCCAGGCGCCGTCGAGACCGTCGCGCAACTGGCCCAGATCGCGCGGTGATCCTCGACCCGCAGCGAGGCGGCCAAGCGCCCGGCCGATGTCCGGCAGCGCGCGCAGCGTCGCGCGCAACCGTTCGCGCAATGCCTGGTCGTCATGGAACAACCGGACGAGGTCGAGCCGCGCGTCGATCGCGGCCTTGTCCATCAGGGGCGCGCCAAGATCGGCACCGAGCAGCCGCGCACCGGCACCGGTGACGGTACGATCGACCGCGTCGAGCAGGCTTCCCTTGCGGACGCCGCCGGTGGTGCAGGTCAGTTCGAGGCTTTCCCGCGTCGCGGCGTCGATCGCCATCACCTGTGCCGCCCGCCCGATTCGCGGCGGCCGCAGGAAGGGCAGCGCGCCCTTCGCATTATGTTCGAGATACGCGACCAGACCGCCCGCCGCGGCCAGCGGGGCCCGCCCGAACTGCCCGAAGCCGTCGAGGGTCGCGACGCCGTAGATCCGCTTGAGCCGCGCTTCGCCCGCACCGCTGTCGAAATCGCTCCTGGGCCGCAGCGTCGTGGCGGCCTCTGCAAAACCGCTCGCCTCGGCGACGACGATCTCGGCTGCGGCAAGTCGCGCGAGTTCGGCCCCGACCGCGTCATCGGCGACGTCGATGACCTCGAACCGGCCGGTCGACACGTCGGCTGCGGCAATCGCGACGGATCCCCCGGCTTCACCGATCGCCACGCACCAATTGTCGCTGCGCGCGTCGAGCAAGGCTTCCTCGGTCAGCGTGCCCGCGGTCACGACGCGGACGATCGCGCGGGCGACCAGCGCCTTCGATCCGCCGCGCGCCTTCGCCTCGGCCGGACTCTCGACCTGCTCGGCGATCGCGACGCGGTGCCCGGCCTTGATCAGCCGTTGAAGATAGGCCGTGGCCGCGTGCACCGGCACGCCGCACATCGGGATCGGCTTGCCCTCATGTTCCCCGCGGGCGGTCAGCGCGATGTCGAGCACCGCCGCGGCGATGCGCGCATCGTCCATGAACAGCTCGAAAAAATCGCCCATGCGGTAGAACAGCAGGCAATCCTGCGCCTCGGCCTTGAGGCCGAGATACTGCGTCATCATCGGGGTAGCGGCGGGAGTGGACATCGGCGCGGGGTAGCGAAAACCGTCCGCACGTCCAATAGCACTGCGAAGGGTTCCCAAGGGGTGACGAACAGCCACGCGTTCCGTAAAGGCAGGGGCTCCCCCTGCAGATACCCCCGAGGCCCCGCTTATGTCCGACGACAATAATCTCCAGTTCTCCGAACGCGAAGCGCTGCTGTTCCATTCGGAAGGCCGTCCCGGGAAGCTCGAGATCATTGCGTCCAAACCGATGGCGACGCAGCGCGACCTCGCGCTCGCCTATTCGCCCGGCGTGGCGATTCCGGTGCAGGCGATCGCCGACGATCCCTCGACCGCCTATGACTATACCGCCAAGGGCAATCTGGTCGCGGTGATCTCGAACGGGACCGCGATCCTCGGCATGGGCAATCTCGGCGCGCTGGCGTCGAAGCCGGTGATGGAGGGCAAGGCGGTGCTCTTCAAGCGCTTCGCCGACGTCGATTCGATCGACATTGAGCTGAAGACCGAGGATGTCGATCGCTTCATCGATGCGGTCGAGCTGATGGAGCCGACCTTTGGCGGCATCAACCTTGAAGACATCAAGGCGCCCGAGTGCTTCATCATCGAGCAGACGCTGCGCGAGCGGATGAATATCCCCGTATTTCATGACGATCAGCACGGCACCGCGATCATCTGCGCGGCCGGGCTGATCAACGCCTGCCTCGTGACCGGGCGCAAGCTTGGCGACATCAAGCTGGTCGTCAACGGCGCGGGCGCGGCGGCGATCGCGTGCACCGAGCTGATGAAGGCGATGGGCGTGCGGCCCGACAACGTCATCATGTGCGACCGTACCGGCGTGATCTACCAGGGGCGCGACGATGTGAACCAGTGGCAGTCGGCGCACGCCACGACGAGCAGCGCGCGGACGCTGACCGAGGCGCTGGTGGGCGCGGACGTGTTCCTCGGCCTGTCGGCGGCAGGCGCGCTCAAGCCCGAGATGGTCAAGGACATGGCGGCCGCGCCGATCATCTTCGCGATGGCCAATCCCGAGCCCGAAATCCGCCCCGAACTGGCGATGGCTGCGCGTCCCGACGCGATCGTCGCGACGGGCCGGTCGGATTATCCGAACCAGGTCAATAACGTGCTGTGCTTCCCGTTCATCTTCCGCGGTGCGCTCGACGTCCGCGCGACGGGGATCAACGACGCGATGAAGATCGCCGCGGCCAATGCGATCGCCGAGCTGGCGCGCGAGCGTGTGCCCGAGGAGGTCGCGCTGGCCTATGGCGTCAGCCACAGCTTCGGCCCCGCCTATATCATCCCCGCGCCGTTCGATCCGCGGCTGATGGAGGTCGTTCCCGTCGCGGTCGCCAAGGCGGCGATGGCATCGGGCGTCGCGACCAAGCCGATCCTCGACATCGAGGCGTATCGCCAGTCGCTGCGCGCGCGTCTCAACCCGACCACCTCGGTGCTGTCGATGGCCTATGAGGGCGCGAGGGCGCATCCCAAGCGCGTGATCTTCGCCGAGGGCGAGGAAGAGGTCGTGCTGCGGGCGGCGATCGCGTTCAAGGAGGGCGGTTATGGCACGCCGGTGCTGGTCGGCCGCGACGACGTGCCGGACCGGTTGCGTGCACTGGGCGTCACCGACCCCGAGAGCTTCGAGCTGCACAACAGCCGCGTCTCGCCGCTGGTGCCGAAGATGGTCGAGCTGCTCTATGCCCGGCTCCAGCGTCGCGGCTATCTGCGGCGCGACTGCGAGCGGATGGTGAACCAGGATCGCAACATCTTCGGTGCGCTGCTGCTGCAGCTCGGCGAGGGCGATGCGATGATCACCGGCATCACGCGTACGTACGGCGAGACGATGCGCCAGATCTACCGCGTGATCGATCCGGCGGCGGGCAAGACGCCGTTCGGCATCCATCTGCTCGTCGGGCAGAGCCACACGGTGTTCATCGCCGACACCACGGTGAATGAGCGCCCGACCGCCGAACAGCTCGCCGATTTCGCCGAGCAGACCGCAGCGGTCGCGCGTCGCATGGGGCATGAGCCGCGCGTCGCGTTCCTGAGCTATTCGAACTTCGGCAACCCGAAGGGCGAGTGGCTCGACAATATCCGCGACGCGGTGACCGTGCTCGACGGTCGTCAGGTCGGGTTCGAATATGAGGGCGAGATGGCGCCGGACGTGGCGCTCAACCCGAAGCAGCTGGCGAACTATCCGTTCGCGCGGCTGTCAGGGCCGGCGAACGTGCTGATCATGCCGGGTCTTCAGTCGGCGCATATCTCGGCCAAGCTGTTGCGCGAGCTCGGTGGCGATTCGGTGATCGGGCCAATGCTGATCGGCATGGAGAAGCCGGTGCAGGTCGCGCCGATGACGAGCACGGCGAGCGAGCTGGTGACGCTGGC
>NZ_JPJC01000029.1:0-39499 GCF_000733135.1 Sphingomonas sp. FUKUSWIS1 | reverse complement strand
GCGCCAGCTCGGGACCGTGACCGGCCATTTGCCCTCGATCGTCGAGAACAGCGCGTCGCTGAACGCGTCGGCCGATTTGATCGCACCGATCGTGAAGCCGAGCGACAGGAGCGTGCGGGCCTGGCGTTCGGGGGCCACGTGGAGCCCGCCTAGGTCGGCGCTGAGGCGCGGGTCGTAGTGCACGACGCGAGGTTCGAGCGGTGGCTCGCCCGAGCGCGTGACCTCACTTGCGGTGCCGCCGCATACGTGGAGCACGAGCGCGGTGGCGATCGCCAGGCCGTCGTCGAGGAAGGCGGGGTCGACGCCGCGTTCGAAGCGGCTGCGCGCGTCGGAGGTGAGCGTGAGCTTCTGGCCGGTGCGCGCGATATGGTCGGGATCGAAATAGGCGCATTCAATCAGCACGTCGGTGGTGTTCGCGGAGACGCCCGAATGCTCGCCGCCCATGATGCCGCCAATGTCGTGCACGGCCACGTCGTCGGCGATGACGGTCATGGTTTCGTCGAGCGTGTAGGTCTTGCCGTTAAGCGCGACGACCTGTTCGCCGTCCTTGGCTTTCCGCGCGACTAGGCCGCCCGACAGCTTGGCGCGGTCATAGACGTGCAGCGGGCGGCCGAGGTCGATCATCAGATAGTTGGTGATGTCGACGAGCGCGGAGATCGGCTTCTGGCCGATCGCGAGCAGGCTGCGGCGCATCCAGTCGGGCGACTCGCCGTTGCGCACGCCGGTGACGGTCTGCGCGAAGAAGGCGGGGCAGCCGGCGGTGTCGGCGGTGCGGACCGATGGCCCTGCCCCGTCGGTGACGATCGGATCGAAGATCAGCGGCGTGAGCGTGCCCATGCCGGCCGCGGCGAGGTCGCGCGCAATGCCGCGGACGCCCATGCAGTCCTGGCGGTTGGGTGTGATCGCGACGTCGATGACGGGATCGGTGAGCCCGGCATAATCGGGGTACGGCGTGCCGATCGGCGCGTCCGCGGGCAGTTCGATGATGCCGTCATGATCCTCGCCGAGTTCCAGTTCGCGCGTCGAGCACATCATGCCGTTCGATTCGACGCCGCGGATGCTCGCGAGCTTGAGCGTCACGTCGAGCCCGGGGACGTACGCGCCGGGCGCCCCGAACACGCCGACCAGCCCGGCGCGCGCGTTGGGCGCGCCGCAGACGACCTGCAGCGGGCCATCACCGGCGTCGACCGATAGGATCTGCAGCTTGTCGGCCTGCGGGTGGCGTTCGGCGCTGAGCACCTTGGCGATGCGGAACGCGGCGAGCTTCTCGCCCGGATTCTCGACGCCTTCGACTTCGAGGCCGATACGCGTGAGCGCGTCAACGATCTGGTCGAGCGTGGCGGTGGTGTCGAGGTGCTGCTTGAGCCAGCTGAGCGTGAACTTCATGCGCCGACTCCTGCCGACAAAGTGGGGACGTCGAGGCTCGAGAAACCATAATGTTTCAGCCAGCGGATATCGCCGTCGAAGAACGGACGGAGGTCGTCCATGCCGTATTTGAGCATCGCGAGCCGATCGATCCCGCAGCCGAACGCAAAGCCCTGCCACTCGTCCGGATCGAGCCCGCACGCCTCGATCACTTTCCGATGGACCATGCCGCTGCCCAGGATCTCGAGCCAGCCGTCTGGCTCCGCGCCGCCGACGACACGCTTGCCCTTGACCAGCGTGTAGCCGACGTCGATCTCGACCGAGGGTTCGGTGAACGGGAAATAGCTCGGGCGCATCCGCAGGACGATGTCGTCACGCTCGAAGAACGCCTTCACGAACGTCTCGAGCGTCCACTTCAGATGGCCGAGCGTGATGCCCTTGTCGATCACGAGGCCCTCGACCTGGTGGAACATCGGCGTGTGCGTCGCGTCCGAGTCCGAGCGGTAGGTGCGGCCCGGCGCGATGATGCGGATCGGCGGCTTCTGGCTCAGCATCGTGCGGATCTGGACGGGCGAGGTGTGCGTGCGGAGCAGCGAGAAGGTCGTCTTCTCGTCGGCGGTGCCCGCGGCCTTCGCGTCGATCCCCTGCTGGAGATAGAAGGTGTCGTGCATCGCGCGCGCCGGATGCGTCTCGGGGATGTTGAGCGCGGAGAAATTATGCCAGTCGGTCTCGATCTCGGGCCCGGTCGCGACCGCGAAGCCCAGGTCGGCGAAGATCTCGGCGAGTTCGTCCATGACCTGGCTGACCGGGTGGATCGTGCCGGGCATGGGCGCGTCGGCGGGCAGCGTCATGTCGAGCGTTTCGCTGGCGAGCCGCGCGTCGAGCGCGGCGCGTTCGAGCGTCGCTTTGCGCTCTGCGATGCCATTGGCGACGGCTTCGCGAAGACCCTGGATCATCGGGCCCTGCACGAGCCGCTCGTCGGGGGTCATCTTGCCGAGCGTCTTCAGCAGCGCGGTGATCGTGCCCTGCTTGCCGAGCGCCTCGACCCGGCACGCCTCCAGCGCGTCGAGGCCGGATGCCGCGGCGATCGCCGCCAACATGTGTTCGCGCATCTGGTTCAGGTCTTGCGTCACGTCATACTCCCAGGGCGGGTTCGGTCGGCAGATCGGGTAGGCGGGGCAGCCCCAGACCGATACCCAGATCGTCCCAATTTTCGTTGCGCGCTTCGATCAGTTCGATCTTCCACGCTCTTCGCCACTCCTTCAGCCGCTTCTCGCGAACGATCGCGGCCTCCATCGTGTCGAACATCTCGTAATAGGCGAGACGCCTGATGCCGTACCGGTGAGTGAAGCCGGGGATCAACCCCTCGCGGTGCTGAACCAGCCGCGCGAGCAAGTTTGAGGTGACGCCGATGTAGAGCGTGCCGTGGCGGCGGGAGGCGAGGATGTAGACGCAGGGCTGGAAGGTTTCGCGCATTTCTTGCTCCCCCTTGATCGCCCTTCCCCAGATTTCTTACATCCGTCATTCCGGCGGAAGCCGGAACCCATGGTTGCGGGCCGGATGATGGTAGCACGCTTTCGCCGGGTCCGCCGTAACCGTGGGTCCCGGCGTTCGCCGGGATGACGGAAGGGGGGATGACGGGCTGGCGAACCCCAAACGCGAAAAAGGGCGCCGGTGGTTTCCCACCGGCGCCCTTTTCAAACCCAACCTCAGTCGCGAATTACGCGGCCTGGGGAAGTGCTGCCTTCGCCTGTGCGACGATCGCGCTGAAGGCTGCGCCCTCGTGCATCGCGATGTCGGCCAGGACCTTCCGGTCGAGTTCGATACCCGCCAGCTTCACGCCGTGCATGAACTGCGAATAGGTCAGACCCTCGGCGCGGACGCCGGCGTTGATGCGCTGGATCCACAGGCCACGGAAGGTGCGCTTCTTAACCTTGCGGTCACGATATGCGTACTGTCCGGCCTTTTCGACGGCCTGACGGGCGATACGGATGGTGTTCTTGCGACGGCCATAATAGCCCTTCGCCTGAACCAAAATACGCTTGTGCTTGGCGCGGGTGGTAACACCCCGTTTTACGCGTGCCATTGTCTAATTCCTTCTCAGCTCAACGCAGGCCGTAAGGCGCCCAGGCCTTCACTGCTGCGGTATCGGCCTTGGACAGCAGCTTGGTGCCGCGGTTCTGACGGATGTACTTGCCGTTGTGATGCGCCAGACGGTGACGTTTGCCGGCGACGCCGTGCTTGAGCAGGCCGGTGGCGGTGAGCTTGAAGCGCTTCTTGACGCCGCTCTTGGTCTTCAGCTTGGGCATTTTTATCCTTTCGGTTACGAAGGGAAACGCTGAAATCGCCGCGGCAGCCCACACTGGCCGGGCGATTCGTCGAACGCGCATCCCTTCGAGGAAGCGGGGCCGATACCCGCATCGGTCCGAAATCTCAAGTCGCATTCCCGGATTAATGCGGCATCCGACCATAGTGGAACCGCTACGCCCGCCATGCGATAGGCTTATCATGGACGCCAGCCCGACGCAGCCGATCGACGCCCCCCCGCCCGCCGCGGCGCAGAAGAGGCGCAAACGGCGGATCCTGCGCAACATTCTGATCGGGATCCTCGCGGTGATCGCCGCCATCTGGCTGGTGCTCTACATCACCAAGGGTCGCTTCTTGAAGCATCCGTTCGAGCGGATCGTCGGGTCGATGACCCACCGCACGGTGACCGTCGGCGGCGATTTCCAGCTCTATTTCGCGCCGTTCCGAATCAAATTCTATGCCGAGCGCTTCACGCTCTCCAACCCCGACTGGGCGAGCCGGCCCAACCTGTTCCAGGCGGACAAGCTCGACACGCGGATCGCGCCGCTGTCGCTGATCTTCGGCAAGCGGCGGCTCTACTGGCTCGATCTGGTCAACGGCGCGGTCGATCTTGAATGGAATGCCGCGCATACCGCCAACAGCTGGACGTTCAGCGACAAGAAGGGCGGCGAGCCGCTCGAATTCCCGCGGATCGACGTGGCGACGGTGACGGGGACGAGCGTGCGCTATCTCGACCCGCGGATGCGCGTGCTCGCCAATCTCGACGTCGCCGACATCCGCTCGGTCGATGCGACGATCGGCCGCGCGGTCGGCCTCAAGGGCACCGGCCAGCTGCGCGAGACGCCGTTCACGGTGACCGCGCAGCTGCTGTCGCCCGACGCGACCGCCAATCGGGGACAGAACAAGCTGGTCGCGCGGATGCGCGCGGCGGGCAACGTGATCGACGTCGCCGGCACGCTGCCGAGCATAGCGGACGTCGAGAACGTGCCGCTCGCGGTGACCGCGCGCGGCGCCAACCTGTCGACCCTGCTCGGCGTGATCGACGTCGCGATCCCGAACACACGCACCTATCGGCTGCGCGGGCAGCTCGTGAAACAGGGCGAGGAATATCATTTCACGCGGATCACCGGCGTGGCGGGGAAGACCGATCTGGCGGGCAAGCTGACGATCACCAATGGCGAACGCATCCATCTCGATTCGGTGCTGGCGACCAAGAGCCTCGACATCGTCGATGCCGCGCCGTTCATCGGCTACAATCCCGACATCGTCGAGAGCCGCGGCGCGGTGGCGGCCGCCGCCGCGACCGGCGCGGGCGCGCAACGCCTGTTGCCCGATGGGAATTTCCCGGTCGAGACGATGCAGATCTTCGATGCCGACCTGAAATGGACGATCGGCGTAGTGCGATCGAAGAACATCCCGATCTCGAACGTCGATCTGACGCTCGACCTCGAGCGCGGGCGGCTGGCGCTGTCGCCACTGACGTTTGCGATGGCGCGCGGCAACGTCGCCTCCGACGCGGTCTTCGACACGCGGTCGCGGCCGAGCGCGGTGTCCTACGACATTCGCCTCGCGCCGACGCCGATGGGGCGGTTGCTCAAGGGCTATGGGCTTGCCGAGGCGGGGACGACCGGGACGATCAAGGGGCGGATCAAGCTCGACGGGCGCGGCGATTCGATCCATGATTCGCTGGCGTCGTCACGCGGCCGGATCGCGTTCGTGATGCCGTCGGGCGCACTGTCGGTGCGCAACGTCCAGCTCGCCGAGCTCGACATCGGCACGTTCGCGCAGCGCATGTTCCAGGGCAAGCTCGACGAGCCGGTCCAGGTCAATTGCGGCCTGATCGGCTTCACCGTGCGCGGCGGTGTGGCGGCAGCGGACCCGATCCTGATCGACACGAAGAAGAACGTGATCGTCGGCCGCGGCGGGTTCAGCTTCCGCAACGAAGCGGTCGACCTCGCCTTCCGCGCCGATTCGAAGAAGTTCAGCCTGTTTGCGGGCCAGTCGCCGGTTGGGTTTGGCGGGGTGTTCGCGGCACCGAAAATGAGCGTGGTGTCGAAGGACCTGCTCGCCCGCGTCGGCACCGGGCTGGGTCTCGCGCTGGTGGCGACGCCGGTCGCGGGTGTGCTCGCGTTCGTCGATGTCGGCGATGCGAAGGCCACCGCGTGCGGCCCGGTGCTGGCCGGCGCGACCGCCAAGGCGCAGCGGACGACCAAGGGCGAGACGCGCGACGATGTCGGCCGCGGGACGACCGCCAAGGGCGAGGATGGCAAGGCGTCCGAGGCGGAGAAGAAGGGGCAGAAGAAGAAGTTTCTGGGGATCTTCTAAGGGCGGCGGCTTTGGTCTCACCCGCGCCGCTCACCTCACTGGCCCCCGTCACCCCGGCGAAAGCCGGGGCCCATGGTTTCGGCCAGCGCGGTTAGCGACCGTTCCGTGTCCGTGGGTCCCGGCTTTCACCGGGATGACGGATATCAGGCGGGGTGCGAGGCGTAACGCCAGCCTTCCCGCCATGACGGCCTCAGTGGTCGTGACCGCCATGGTCATGCGCATCACCCGTGATCCGGTGCATCGCCTCGAGCACGTCGTCCAGCCGCGCCGGATCGCCGATCGCGAGCACATGGCCTTCGCTCGCCGCGGTCAGCGGGTCGCCGTTCCAGTCGCACATCATCCCGCCGGCGCCTTCGACGACCGGGACCAGCGCGGCGAAGTCGTAGAGCTGGAGACCCGATTCGCAGACGACGTCGAGATGCCCGCTCGCGAGCAGCCCGTAATTATAGCAGTCGCCGCCATAGACCGGCCCCTGGCGCGGGTTGCCGCCCGAGATCGCCGCGACGAGCGCGAGATAATGCGGGACGTCAGCCTCGCCGAACAAATGCGGGCTGGTCGTCGCGATCGTCGATCCCGCCAGTTCGCGGCAGACCCGGGTGCGCACCGGCACGCCGTTCAGCGTCGTCGGACGCCCCGCGACGCCGACCCAGCGTTCGCGCTGGACCGGCTGGTCGATGATCCCGAGCACCGGCCAGCCATCCTCGACCAGCGCGATCAGCGTGCCGAAGATCGCGCGGCCGACGGTGAAGCTGCGCGTGCCGTCGATCGGGTCGAGCACCCATTTGCGGTTGGTGACACCGGTCTTCTCGCCAAATTCCTCGCCGACGATGCCGTCGCCCGAGCGTTCGGCGTCGAGCAGCCGGCGCATCGCCGATTCGGCCTCGCGGTCGGCGCGGGTGACGGGGGACTGGTCGTCCTTGATCTCGACGCCGTGCTCGTGGCGGAAATAGGGTCGGATGACGTGGCCCGCGGCATCCGCGAGGCGGTGCGCGAGGTCGATATCGGCTTGGGTCACTGGCATGCGCCCTGCCTATCGATACGGTACGGCGCGAGCAATGGACGGATGCCGCGAGCGGGCGTACGTCACTGCGATCATACCGGAGTATAGCCCCATGCGCCTCGTCCCGACCCTTGCCGCCCTCCTCGTCGCCACCCCCGCAGTCGCGGCGCTCGCGCCCGGTGCGAAGGCGCCCGACTTCACCACGCGCGGCGCGATCGCCGGCAAGGTGTTCACGGTCCACCTCGCCGAACAGCTGAAGAAGGGCCCCGTCGTGCTCTACTTCTTCCCCGCGGCCTATACCGGCGGCTGCAATGCCGAGGCGCATGCCTTTGCCGAGGCGGTCCCCGCGTTCAAGAAGGCCGGCGCGACGGTGATCGGCATGTCGGCGGACAACGTCGAGACGCTGAGCAAATTCTCGGCAGAGAAATGCGCGGGCAAGTTCGCGGTCGCCAGTGCAGGGCCGAAGGTCGTCGCCGGCTATGACGTCGCGCTCGGCAAGCAAGTGATGGGACGCGACGTCACGAAGCGCACCAGTTACGTGATCGGCCGCGACGGCCGGGTCGCCTTTGTTCACGACGACATGAACCCGGCCGAGCATGTCAGTTCGACGCTGGCCGCAGTTGAGACGCTTAACCGCCGATAGATCCGCAAATCGTCACGCGTTGCTAACCTTTATCGTTCTATTCCGGGGGCGAAACGGGGGCAAATGACATGCGGGACGCGCAGGGCGCACAACAGGTGAGCACGGAGGACCTGTTCGACCAGATCGGCCGATTCCTCCGTAAGCACCGGTTGCGTCCGGATCCGTCGCATTATGCGTTCGCGCATGCCGTGCTGTCGGCACCCGACGGCCCGCTCGCGGCGCAGGTTGCGCGATTGACCGAGGGCGGCGTCCGGCTGCTGCGCAGGGATATCGAGGCGCTTGGCGGACAGGTTACCGATACGCCCGCGACCGTCGACCCCGACGACCAATGCGATCCCGCGCTGCGCGAGGGGGAGGCGGACCGGCTGGTCGCCGAGACGCAGGAGCATGTCGACGGATTCGCGACGATCATGCACAGCATCCACGCCGAGACCCGCGGCTTCGGCCATGACCTGGCCGAAAGCGCGGCGGCGATCACGACGTCGCCGGGACTGGCCGAGATCGACGAGATCACGCGGATCACGACCGCGATGATCGGCAGGATCCGCGAGTCGGAGGTGCGGCTGGCCAAGGCGAAGCACGAGACCGACGTCCTGCGGGCCAAGCTCATCGAGGCCCGCGACAGCGCACGACGCGACACGCTGACCGGCCTGCCGAACCGGCGCGCGTTCGACGAGGCGTTCGGCGCACGCGACGCGGACAAAGGCCCCTATTGCCTCGCGGTATGCGACGTCGACCGGTTCAAGCGCGTCAATGACGCGTTCGGCCACGGCGTCGGCGACCGGGTGCTGACCGCGATCGGCCAGATGATCGCGGCGGGGTGCGAAGGGCATCTCGTCGTGCGGCACGGCGGCGAGGAGTTTGCGGTGCTGTTGTGCGGCGTCAGCCTGAGCGACGCCGCGCGCCTGCTCGATTCGGTCCGCGCGATCGTTGCCGCCAAACGCTTCCGCAATCGCGAGACCGATTCCCCGCTCGGCCAGATCACCTTTTCGGCAGGCGTCACCGCGATCCATGCGGACGAAGCCGCCGAGAGCGCGTTCGCCCGTGCGGACCGGCTCCTCTACACTGCCAAGGGCGACGGGCGCGACCGGATCTGCGCCGCCTGATCCGCGCGGCGGTCCGCGGCACCGATCCTTGGCGCCGTTCACCGGATAAGTGTGGCGCAAAATCCCAACTGCTGCGTGGCTGCTGCGAAAAACCGCGCTGATTCAGCCGGATACGGAACTGGCACGGGGTGTGCAAAGCAGGGGATATCGGCAGCCGGATGGTCCGGACGCCGCCATCACCGAAGGGAAGCCACCATGTCCTCGATCCATTTCGAATCCGCCAAGCGCATCCTCCTCTCGTTCGCCGGGGCGCTGGTCTTCGCCGGCATCGCGATCAGCGCAGCGACGCCGATCATCCCGATCGCGTGATCCGGCCTGACTGCGGAAACTGCATCATGCTTCATCACCTCCATCGCGGCCAATACCGGCCCGACCGCCTGCGGGACAGCGGCCTGCTCGTCGGCATCGTCGCCTTCTCGACCACCGTCCTGCTGATCGCGACTCACGCCGCAGCGTTCGCCTGATCGGCAGCGCGGGGGATCCCTGCCCGCCAGGCGCGGGTCGCGGTCAGGCCAGCATGGCCGAAGAAGCGGGGCCGACGGGCGCGGCCTCCTCGCGCGAATAGGTCCCGATCAGCAACCCCGCCGCGAGCACATGTCCCGACATCGCCTCGACCAGCGCGGTGCGGCCCGGTGACACGCCTGGATCGCCCAGCGCCGCATCGAGCGCGAACAGCTGGAAGGCGTAGCGATGTTCGCCATGCCCGGTCGGCGGATCGGGCGGCAGCCAGCCTTCGCGCAGATATGAATTGCGCCCGACATCGCCGTCGGGCGTCCCTGCGCCGTCGGCCGCGATCGCACCTTCGGCCAGTCGCAGCCCATCGGCAGCGATATGCCAGACGATCGCGTGAACCAGCGGTTGCGGCGTCGGCGCATCCGCATCCTCGACGATCAGCGCGAGCGCGGCGGTGCCCGCAGGTGGCACGCTCCAGACCAGCGGCGGCGACACCCCGTCACCATCGGCGGTGAACCGCGGCGGCAACCGCCCCTCATGCGCAAAGGCGGGGCTGGTCAGGTCGAGCGTCGCGAACCCCGTGCCGGCCTGCGCGCCCGACCCGAGACCGGACCGGGCGATCACCAACGCGTCGGCACCAGCGCGCAATCCTTTAAGTGCGTGGCCGAGCCAGGCAGGCATGTGTTCAAGCATCGTTACCCTCCGAAGGACAGGCGCCAGGGCGCAGGACCGGTGCGCCATCGGCATACCAGCGGCTCTGATCGCGCATCGTGCCGGCATCGTGATAACAGGCCTGCGCTGTCCCACCCGCCGGATCGATCGCGACCATCCAGTTGTGATCGCCGCAGTTATGTGCCTCGCACCCCCAGGAGGCGATGCGCCGGCCCCGTTGGAAGATCGGCGTCTGCGGTCCCGAGCGTCCGCGGATCAGCGACCGCAGCCGGGCATCGTCGACCACCGCGAGCAACCCGCCGGCCACCTCGGTGCGATCGAAGAAATCGACGCCATCGACCGCGTCATGCGGGTATTTGCCGACATAGGCGGTGAGCGGCGTGGTCTGCGCCTGCCCCGCCACGGGGGTCGGCGTCCGCGTGGCAGGCGGCGTGAAGTTGGCGACCGCAGCGGTCTGCTGGGGATCGTCGCCCGCACTGCAGCCTGACACGGCCATGGCAAGCATTGCCATCCCCGCACGCAGCGACAGGGTGATCGGCGCAGCCCCGGATCCGATATGCATCGCAGCCCCCTCATGGTCTTTTCATCCCAACGCGCCGACCGGGCTGAGGTTGCCCGCGATGCCGGCGCTGCCGGGGCGACTCGACGATCCGAATCTACGGGTATGCGCGAGTGCAAGCGTGTATCGTCGCCGTCCCGGGGCGCTCCGCCCCGCCGGAAGGGCAGCATCATGGCCAAGAGCCAGAAGAAATCGAACAAGGAAGTCCGCAAGCCCAAGGCCGAGAAGGAGCCCAAGGCGAACGCGTCGAACCCGACGACCAAGGGCAAGCCCGTCGAGATGACGACGCTCAAGTGATCCGGCACGAAACAGGACGATGACGATGGCGGACGACGATTACGTCTATGACGAGGCCAGCGGCGAATGGGTCGCCGCCGACGCCGCATCCACGACCCGCGCGGCGGACGACGACACGGTCGTGGTCCGCGACTCGGTCGGCAACGTGCTGGCGGACGGCGACCAGGTGACGCTGATCAAGGACCTGACCGTCAAGGGCGCGGGCCAGACGCTCAAGCGCGGCACGCTGATCAAGGCGATCCGCCTGACCGGTGACGCGCAGGAGATCGACTGTCGCTATGAGGGGATCAAGGGTCTGGTGCTGCGCGCGGAGTTCGTGCGCAAGCGGTAACGGACGCACCCCCTGATCCTCCCCCTGCCGGGGGAGGAGTTCGGGATGTGGCGGATCAGACGTCCGCGGGGAGGTAGATCTCGCTGCCCTTCTCGCGGAACCTCTCGCTCATTTCAGCCATGCCCTTTTCTGCGTCGGCATGCGCACCCTTGGCGAAGATCGCGCGGTTGGCGTCGGTCTGATCGATATCGGCCGCTAGGAACGTGTCGGCGGGGCCGTTCTGTTTGGCGGCGAAGTCACGCACCTCCTGCGTGATCTTCATCGAGCAGAATTTCGGACCGCACATCGAGCAGAAATGCGCGGTCTTGGCGCCTTCTGCGGGGAGCGTCTGGTCGTGATATTGCTCGGCCGTATCGGGGTCGAGGCTCAGGTTGAACTGGTCGCGCCAGCGGAACTCGAAGCGCGCGCGGCTCAGCGCGTCGTCGCGCATCTGCGCGGCAGGGTGACCCTTGGCGAGGTCGGCGGCGTGTGCGGCGAGCTTGTAGGTGACGACGCCGACCTTCACGTCGTCGCGGTCGGGCAAGCCCAGATGCTCCTTGGGCGTGACGTAGCAAAGCATCGCGGTGCCGTACCAGCCGATCTGCGCCGCGCCGATGCCGCTGGTGATATGGTCATAACCCGGCGCGATGTCGGTGGTGAGCGGCCCCAAGGTATAGAAGGGCGCCTCGCCGCAGACCTCGAGCTGCTTTTCCATATTCTCCTTGATCTTGTGCATCGGCACATGGCCGGGGCCCTCGATCATAACCTGGACGTCGCTCTTCCATGCGCGGTGCGTGAGTTCACCGAGCGTGTAGAGCTCGCTGAACTGCGCCTCGTCGTTCGCGTCGGCGATGCTGCCGGGGCGCAGCCCGTCGCCGAGCGAATAGGCGATGTCATACGCCTTCATGATCTCGGTGATCTCGTCGAAGCGCTCGTAGAGGAAGCTCTCCTTGTGGTGGCTGAGGCACCATTTCGCCATGATCGAGCCGCCGCGCGAGACGATGCCGGTGACCCGCTTGGCGGTCATCGGGATATAGGCGAGGCGCACGCCGGCGTGGATCGTGAAGTAATCCACGCCCTGCTCCGCCTGTTCGATCAGCGTGTCGCGGAAGATCTCCCAAGTCAGATCCTCGGCGACGCCGCCGACCTTCTCGAGTGCCTGATAGATCGGCACGGTGCCGATCGGCACGGGGCTGTTGCGCAGGATCCATTCGCGCGTGTCGTGGATGTTGCGGCCGGTGCTCAGGTCCATCACCGTGTCCGCGCCCCAGCGGATCGACCAGACGAGCTTGTCGACCTCGGCGGCGACGTTCGACGCGACCGCCGAATTGCCGATATTGGCGTTGATCTTGACCAGGAAGTTGCGGCCGATCGCCATCGGCTCGGATTCGGGGTGGTTGACGTTGTTGGGGATGATCGCGCGGCCGCGCGCGACCTCGTCGCGGACGAACTCGGGGGTGACGAAGTCGGGGATCGACGCACCGAAGCTCTCGCCGTCGCGCTTATACTCTTTCAGCATCGCGCGGCCGAGATTCTCCCGCGTCGCGACATATTCCATCTCGGGCGTGATGATGCCACGGCGTGCGTAATGCATCTGGCTGACATTGGCGCCAGCCCTGGCGCGCAACGGGCGCTTGATGCTGCCGGGAAATTGCGGGACGCCGCCCGAGCGGTCGGGGCCGAGCTGGCCATTATCCTCGGGCCGGACCGCGCGCGCGTCGTAACTCTCGACGTCGCCGCGCGCCTCGATCCACTGGCGGCGGAGTTGCGGCAGGCCGGCGTTGATGTCGATCGTCGCCCTGGGGTCGGTGTACGGACCGCTGGTGTCGTAGACGCGCAAGGGCGGCTCGGAGCAGCTGGGGTCGAGCACGATCTCGCGCATCGCGACGCGGACGTCGGGGCTGGAGGGCACCGCGACATGGATCTTCCGCGAGCCGCGGATCGGGCCGGTGGTGACGCCGATGTCGGCGGTCGGGATGCGGGGATCGTAATCGGCCATGCGCTTGCTCCTAAAGGTCTCGGAGCAAGGCATGCGGTTCTGTGGCGACCGCTCCCTCCCTCCGCCGGTATCAACCGGATCAGGTTCAGCGGGTCGAAGGCTCCTGCCTTCCTCTCAAGCGCGGATCGGCGCTCCCCCGGGGTAGGGCGAGCATAGGCGCAACGGACGGGGGCGCAAACGGAAAAACCCCGCACGGCCGGGCCGCACGGGGTTTCGGATCGATCGGCGGGTTGCGATCAGAAGGTGTAGGTCAGGCCCACCGCGCCGAGCCACTGGTCGGCATCGCCGACGTCCGCGACGATCGGGCTGTCCTTGTACTTGCCGAGCATGCGGCCGTAGAGCACCCCTGCGCCGACGCCGAAGCCGCGGCGCAGATCGCCCGACAGGCTCTGCAAAGCAAACGCGGAGACGTTGACCCGGCGGAAGCCGCTGTCGTTGATGTCATAGGTGCGCAGACCGCTGTTGATCGTGCCGATCGGCGTGACCGCGGCATAGGTCCGGCCAAAGCCCTTGCCTGCATAATCCGCCGACAGGCCGAAGGCGACCAGGGTGCGGACCGACAGCGGCGTCGTGTAGTTGACCTGCGGGGTGATGACATAGCTGTCGTGCGTGCCCGACACGTCGTGGATATAGGCGACACGCGCGGTCAGCGTGTCGTATTCGCTGGTGATGACGCCGGTCTTGCCGATGCCGACAAAGCCGCCGACTTCATAGGCCGTGTCGATCTTGCCGAGCGCGCGGACCTGCCGGTTGTCGACCCGGCCCGTGCGATCGGTGCGGACGGCGGCGATAACGCCGACTTCGTAGTTGATCCCGACCGACCCCGTATTGGGGATCAGGTTCACATAGAGCTGCGTACCGCGCGTAAAGAAGTCATGCCCGCGGACCGTACCGATCGCGACCGCGCCGGGGGTGAAGCTGTTGCTGTCCGCACCTTCGTAATCGGGAAGCGACGCGACGCCGAGCCCCAGCGTGATGCGGTTGTTGTCGGCGGGATCGGTGATTGGCGGGGTCGGATTGGGATCCGTCTGCGCAAGTGCCGGCGTGGCGAGGGCGACTGCCGCGGTTGCGGCAGTCAGAACGAGTGAGAATGCGCGCAAGGACGGGCTCCGGACAAAAAGGTTCCACCGCGCAACGCGGGGCAACCCCATTCGGTCCGTTGCAATCCGTCAGAAGATGTAACGCATCCTGACCTGTTGCATTTCAGCATCACCGACGAGCATGAACCGTGCCGCGGAAAAGCGAGGCGGTCCGAAGCGTACCGCCGCGTTGTTCGAGAAGCCATAGCCCTCGCGCGGGATGCCCGCGATCGTGTCGAGCTTGGAATTGCTGTTCTCGTCATGGATGATCGCCAGCGCATAGCCGCGCTGCGGCAGGCCCGGAAAGCTCGTCGTCCGGACCGCGGCGGGCAGGGTCCGGGTCAGCGCCTTGGCATCGTCGACACAGGCGGGGAAATTATCGGGGTCGGCGGTCAGACAGATACGGATCAAGCCCTTGGCCGAGCGAAGATTGTCGACCTCGACGTCAAGCCGCGTGACCGGGCTCGCCGCCGCCAGAACGGCCCAGAGCGCCGCCGCGGCCAGCACGCGCGGCAGCCTTGGCATGCGATCTGCGGACATCGCCGAGCTCCCGGTCGGTGCCGCAGAGCCGATCCCAGAACCGGAAAATGAGCTCATAATTGCACCTGTATCGTTCATGATGTGGCTGATGGTGGCTGGCCGTGATCAGCCATGTCCCCAATGCTCCCCTCCACATGAACCGGGGAAAAACCTCCCGGCCCATCGGATTGGCCCCCTCCATAACGGTCATGACCGTCAGAGCCAAACCGAGCGCACCGCCAGGGTCGGAATCGCAATGACCCGTAGCGGAATTATCACAGCGCCGGGACCGGATCGAACGCCGTTGCCATTCAGACCCTCGGTCGACCACGCCCGGCCGGTGCTCCACCTGTTTGCACTGACTCTAGTCTATCGCCCCCGCAAAATGATCGAAACCGGCGGCATCCGGGTACGCGGCTGCAAAGCACGACGGCCTGTGCGCCTGCAAACCAAACGCCGCCCCATTCTATGTCGGAACACCGGATCCTCATCATATCTTTATCGATTTTACAGAATTCAGCGCCACGAATTCATCTATCGAACTTTATTTGACGCCTCCCAATGTGATATTTTTTTTCAGGTCAACAGATTTGAGACCCTGATAGCAGAACATTGCTCCATTACGACGATATCGCCCGTTTGAAAGTCCGACGCCATGTCAGAGACAGGCCATCTCGATACTATAAATTTAGGAGATGAGGATATGGCAACCATCAACATCATGATTGCTGTGGATGTGGAAACAGCTCAGTCGACGGCCAGTGGCCAGACCATCACCCAAGGTCTGTATATGATCGACACGACGGGCTATGAAGGCACGTCCGAGGGTGGCAACGAGTTGACGACGCCGTGCAATGCCGGTGACGTCTTGGTGTGGACCGTCTATCCCATCAATCCCGCCGATAATATCGCAATCACCGGGTTTACCGGTCAATGCACGCAGAACCCGCCGAATAGTGTATTCCAGAAGCTTGAAAAACAGACGACGCCCGCGGGCGTTATCTATTGGACCTGTGTGATCAACAACGGCACAGCAACGGGGTCCTACCAGTACAGCGTCGTCTTCTCGATGTCGGGCAAGACTTACAGCTATGACCCGTTCATCAAGGTCCCGGCGAACTGATCGCCAGCGCGTAAACATGGGCATGTGCGCTCCCGGCTGATCCGGAAAAGAGCGCGCGCCGCACATGGTGCCGGGCAGCAGCGACGACTTGCGGCTGCCCGGTACCGCAAAAGCCCGCGCAGTTCCTCGGCCAGCATCGCTTGACCTGTCCGCTGAGCGTCCGGAACCCAAGTCAGGCGCGTCGGTCGAGGATCAGGATCGGCGCGTCACGATAACGACCCTCGATGCGCAGGCGGTAGCCGAGGCGCTCGGCGAGGCGGAGCGAGGGCGCGTTGCTTGGGTCGATGATGCAGGTCGTGGCGGCGATGCGCGGGTCGGCCCAGGCCAGGACCGCCGCCATCGCCTCCGATGCATAGCCCTGCCCCTGCGCGTCGCCGGTCAGCGTCCAGCCCATTTCGGGGCCGATCGCACCGGGACCGTCGATCGGCGGCAGGATCGCGCGCCGCGCTTCGATCAACCCCATCTCGCCGATCAGTCGGCCGGTCACAGTCTCGCGCACGATCCAGCTGCCATAGCCGAACGCGGTCCACTGCCCGATCGATCGGAGCAACCGGATCCACACCTCCTCGCGACTGCGTGGCGTGCCGCCGATCATCGCATAGACGCGGGCGTCGGCCCACATCGCGGCGCAGTCGTCGAGATCGGCAAGGACATGGCCGGTCAGCGTCAGGCGCGCCGTGGCCAGCGTCGGGGCCTGGGGGTGGCGGGGACCGGGATCGCTGGCGTGCGGTGCTGGCGAAGCGTCGGTCGGGTGTGAGGGGGGCATGGCGGCTCCGGATCTGGCATGGACATAGTGGCGGAGATGGCGGCGGCGCGCCATGCCCGACCTGACGTCCCCCGTCCCTTCGCGTCCGTCACGTGGTGGCAGCGGAAGGCGATGACGTGCGGGGGATCGTCTCGGTGGCGGAAGAGGCCGCCGGGCCGGCAATGCAGGTTGTCTTCGCGCGCGATTGGGCGGGAAAGGCTGTTTTCGCAGGCGCCGGTTTGCGCTAGTCGGAGCCATGGCATCGACGATCTCCTGCGACGTCGCGATCGTTGGCGCGGGCCTGGCCGGCGGGATGATCGCGCTGGCGCTCAAAGCGAAGCATCCGGCGCTCGACGTGCGGCTGGTCGATGCCGCCCCGACGGTCGGCGGCAACCACCTCTGGTCGTTCTTCGACAGCGACGTGGCGGCGGCGGACCGATGGATCGTCGCGCCGCTCGTGGTGCATGGCTGGCAGGGCTATGACGTGCGCTTTCCGGGGCATGCGCGGACGATCGACGCGCGTTACAATTCGATCGAGAGCGTCCAACTCGACCGCGAGGTACGCCGCGTCCTGCCGCCGCACGCGCTGATGCTCGACCGCAAGGTGAGCGGCGCGAGCGCGACCGCGGTGGTGCTGAGCGACGGCGACCGGATCGAAGCGACCGGGGTGATCGACGCGCGCGGGCCGGGCGACCTCACGCTGCTCGATCTGGCGTGGCAGAAATTCCTCGGACGCGAACTGCTGCTCGACGCGATGCACAAGGCGCCGCGGCCGATGGTGATGGATGCGGGCGTCGAACAGCTCGACGGCTATCGTTTCGTCTATTGCCTGCCCTTCAAGGCGCGGCGGATGTTCGTCGAGGACACCTATTACAGCGACACGCCCGATCTCGATCTGCCCGTGCTGCGCGACCGGATCGACGCCTATGTCGACGAGCGCGGCTGGTCGGTGAAGCGGATCGAACGAGAGGAATCGGGCGTCCTGCCGGTGGCGATGGGCGGCGATTTCGAGGCCTATTGGCGCTCGACCGGCGCGCGCGTCGCCAAGGCGGGGATGCGCGCGGGGATGTTCCACCCGACCACCGGCTATTCGCTGCCCGATGCGGTACGGACCGCGTCGATGATCGCGGCGCTGGGGGATTTCTCGGGCGCACGGCTGCACGATGCGACCTATGCGATGGCGCAGGCGACGTGGAAGAGCCGCGGTTTCTACCGGATGCTCGACACGATGCTGTTCCGCGCGGCGGAGCCCGAGGAACGCTACCGGATCCTCGAGCGCTTCTATCGCCTCTCCCCTTCGCTGATAGGCCGTTTCTATGCCGGACGTTCGACCATGACCGACAAGGCGCGGATCCTGACCGGCAAGCCCCCCGTCCCCATCGTGCGCGCCGTCCGCGCCATCGCAGGCAGTATGAGATCATGAAGACAGCTATCGTCATCGGCGCAGGGTTTGGCGGGCTGGCGCTCGCGATCCGGCTGCAATCCGCAGGCGTCCAGACGACCATCGTCGAGAGCCGCGACAAGCCGGGCGGGCGTGGTTATTACTGGGAGCGCGACGGCTTCACCTTCGATGCGGGCCCGACCGTCATCACCGATCCCGACTGCCTGCGCGAACTATGGGCGCTGAGCGGGCACGACATGAGCGCGGACGTGACGCTCGACCCGGTGCTGCCCTTCTACCGGCTGAACTGGGCGGACGGGACGAATTTCGATTATACCAACGACGATACGCAGATGCGGGCGGAGATCGAGAAGCTGCATCCGGGCGACTGGGCGGGCTATGAGAAGTTCCTCGCCTATTCCGCCGGCGTTTTTCACGAAGGCTATGAGAAGCTCGGCCATGTCGCGTTTCTCGACTTCGGGTCGATGATTAAGGCGGCGCCGGCACTGGCGAAATACCAGGCCTGGCGCTCGGTCTATTCGATCGTGTCGAGCTTCGTGAAGTCCGAGAAGCTGCGCGAGGCGCTCTCGTTCCACACGCTCCTCGTCGGCGGCAATCCGATGACGACGAGCGCGATCTATGCGCTGATCCACAAGCTCGAGCGCGATGGCGGCGTATGGTTCGCGCGGGGCGGCACCAACCGGCTGGTCGCGGCGCTGGTGACCCAGTTCGAACGGCTGGGCGGCGTGCTGCGGCTCGACGACCCGGTGACGTCGATCGAGACGCTGGGCGACCGCGCGACCGGGGTCACGACGGCGAGCGGCTGGTCGGGCCAGGCGGATGCGGTGGCGGCGAACAGCGACATCATGCACACCTATCGCGACCTGCTGGCGACGTCGCGCAGCGGACAGCGGACCAAGGCGTCGCTCGAGCGCAAGAAGTACAGCCCGTCGCTGTTCGTCGTGCATTTCGGGATCAAGGGCACGTGGCCCGGCATTCCGCACCACATGATCCTGTTCGGGCCGCGCTATAAGGGGCTGCTGTCGGACATTTACGATCACGGCGTGCTGGCGGAAGATTTCTCGCTTTATCTCCACCACCCGACTGTCACCGACCCCAGCCTGGCGCCGGAGGGGCATTCGACCTTCTACGCGCTCGCGCCGGTGCCGCATCTCGGCAAGTTCCCGGTCGACTGGGACGAGATCGGCCCGATCCTGGAGAAGCGGATCCTTGACGAGATCGGCCGGCGGTTGATCCCGGACATCCACGACCGGATCGTGACCAAGTTCAGCTATGCGCCGAAGGATTTCGCACAGGATCTGAACGCGCATCTGGGCTCGGCCTTCTCGCTCGAGCCGGTGCTGACGCAGAGCGCCTATTTCCGCGTGCACAACCGCGACGATCATATCCCGAACCTGTACTTCGTCGGCGCGGGGACGCATCCGGGGGCGGGGATCCCGGGCGTCGTCGGGAGCGCTAAGGCGACGGCGCGGTTGATGCTTGAGGGCGAGCAGTAAGGGTTTGTTCACGCGGAGACGCGGAGGCGCGGAGATGGTGCGTCCAGCCTATCGGTCGGAAGACCTCTCGGCTGTACGTCATCATGGTATAAGGTCGCTCCGCGACCCTTGCTGAAACTCCGCGCCTCCGCGTCTCCGCGCGAACCCATTCTTTTCTTGCGGCACCACGCGCGCTTCCCCTAGCGAGGCACGATGAAAAGACTTGCTGTGTATTGCGGGTCGGCGACGCCGGCTGATCCCCTGTATATCGAAGGCGCACGCGCGCTGGGACGCACCTTTGCCGAGCGCGGAATCGGCCTCGTCTATGGTGGTGGCCGCACCGGCCTGATGGGCGCGATCGCCGATGGTGCGCTCGAGGGTGGCGGCGAGGTGATCGGCGTGATTCCGCAGGCGCTGGTCGATGCGGAGGTTGCGCACCGGGGGCTGACCGAGCTCCACGTCGTGCAGGGCATGCACCAGCGCAAGCAGATGTTCACCGACCTGTCGGACGGATTCGTGACGATCCCCGGCGGTACGGGCACGATGGACGAGCTGTGGGAGGCACTGAGCTGGGCGCAGCTCGGCTATCATGCGGATCCCGTCGGGCTGCTCAACACCGCGGGCTATTACGACCATCTGATCGCGTTCTGGGACAAGATGGGCGAGGTCGGCTTCCTGCGACCGCAGCACCGTGACCTGCTGATCGTCGCGGATACGCTCGACCTGCTGCTCGACCGGATGGCGGAGCATGTGCCGACACAGCCGATCGTCCGGATGAACGCGTCGGATCTGTGAGCGTCTTGAGGCCGCACACTATCCTGCACCACCCCGGCGAAGGCCGGGGCCCAGTTGGGGGACGCGGATTGGCTCGCGCTACGCGTTGTTACACTCGCTTTCCCACCTGGGCCCCGGCCTTCGCCGGGGTGGTCGTAAAGGTGGCGGCATGACATTCCCCTCCCCCACCCGCGAAGCGATCGTCGCGACAGCGAAGGAATCGATCGCGCGCGGATCGAAGAGTTTCGCGGCCGCCAGCCTGTTGTTCGACAAGCCGACGCGCGAACGGGCGTGGCTGCTCTACGCCTGGTGCCGGCGGTGTGACGATATCGCCGACGGGCAGGATCACGGGCACGGCATGACCGTGGTCGACGATGCCCCGGCGCGGCTCGTCACGCTGTCGGCGATGACCGAGCAGGCGCTGGCGGGCGAGGTCGTCGGCGAGCCCGCATTCGACGCGCTGCGGATCGTCGCGGCCGAGACGCGGATGCCCAAGCGGTTCGCGCGCGACCTGGTCGAGGGCTTCGCGCTCGATGCGCGCGAGTGGCGACCGCGCTCCGAAAACGACCTGTACAAATATTGCTACCATGTCGCAGGTGTCGTCGGTTGCATGATGGCGATCGCGATGGGCGTCGATCCCGACGACGAGGACACGCTCGACCGCGCCTGTGATCTGGGAATGGCATTCCAGCTCGCCAACATCATGCGCGATGTCGAGGAGGATGACCGGGTCGGGCGCTGCTACCTGCCCGAGGACTGGCTGGTCGAGATGGACTTTCCGCCCGGCCAGCACATGAAGCCGCCATTCCGCGCGCGCCTCGCGGTGCTCACGAAGCGGATGGCGGACCGCGCGGCGGCGTTCGAGGCGAGCGCACGGGAGGGCACGCCCGCGCTGTCGTTCCGATCGGCCTGGGCCGTGCTGTCAGCGGCCGGCATCTATGGCGCGATCGGGCGGGCCGTCGCGGCGCGCGGCGAGCATGCGTGGGATCACCGCGTTACGACGTCGGGGGCGCAGAAGCTGGGGTTTATCGCCAGGGCCGCGCGGGAGGCGGCAGCGCGGGAGCGGCTGTATCCGCGTACGCCGCGGGATCCGAAGCTGTGGACACGACCGCGGTAGATCCGGCCCTAGCACATTCAACGTCTGTCCCTGCCCCTTCCGTTCGCCCTGAGCGAAGTCGAAGCGCATCCGTTCGGGGCCTGTGCTTCGACTTCGCTCAGCACGAACGGAGGGGGGGACGGGCGGTGACCCCCACACGAGCGGATCAGCCCCGTGCTTTGGCCTTGCCTGTTACGGCGATCTGCGCGCCCGCGGTGCGGCAGTTGGCACCGATCATCGGATAGGGAACGTCGGTGTTCTGCGCGAGCTGATCCGGCAACGCCGCGCGGCACTGCGCCATCGTTTCGTACCGCGCCGGCACGACCCGTGCCTCGGTGCAGTTCATATTGCCGTCACTGCAACCCATGATGGCCATGACGTAGAACAGCGGTTCCATTTCATTCTCCAGTGGATCGCCGTGCCCGGCGTTGGACACGATATGAAAAGCGACGAAGTGGCAGGATTGTTCCGTCAACCGCTTTCGCCGGGGCTTGACCGCGCCTACATCACCACCAGCAATGCCCCCTGATACCTACACCTCCACCCGCGCGGACCAGCCGTTGCTGCCGACGCTCCGCCGCTTTCTGCCATTCCTGTGGCCGGCGGGGCAGCCGAAGCTGAAGGTCCGGATCGTCGTCGCGATGCTGCTCGTGATCGCGTCGAAGCTGGTGCAGGTGTTCGGCGCGGCCTTCACGCTGAAATATGCGGTCGACCGGATGGCGGGGAACGACCGCGGCGCGCTGACGCTCGTCGCGCTGCTGGTGGTCGGCTATGCGGCGTCGCGGTTCGGAACGACGCTGTTCGACAATCTGCGCAACGCGGTGTTCGAGCGGGTCGGACAGGACGCGTCGCGGCGGCTGGCGGCGCAGGTGTTTCGCCACCTCCATGCGCTGAGCCTCGATTTCCATCTGTCGCGCCGAACGGGCGCAGTGACCAAGGTGGTCGAGCGCGGGACGAAGAGCATTGATACGATGCTCTATTTCCTGCTGTTCAACATTGCGCCGACGCTGTTCGAACTCGTGCTGGTGCTGGGCCTGTTCTGGACCAAGTTCGGCTGGCCGCTGGTCGTCGCGACGATCGTAATGGTGGTCGGCTATATCGCGTTCACGCGGATGGTCACCGACTGGCGCAACGCGCTGCGCGCACGCATGAATGACCTTGATACCGGTGCGGTCGCGCATGCGGTCGATTCGCTGCTGAACTTCGAGACGGTCAAGTATTTCGGCGCGGAGGAGCGCGAGGCGAAACGCTATGACAGCGCGATCACCGCCTATTCCGAAGCCGCGGTGAAGAGCGAGAACTCGCTCGCATGGCTGAACCTCGGCCAGGCGCTGATCACCAATCTGATGCTCGCGGGCGGCATGGGCTTCGTCGTGTGGCGGTGGAGCCGGGGCGAGGCGTCGGCGGGCGACGTGGTCTTCGTTTCGACGCTGCTGGCGCAGCTATTCCGGCCGCTCGACCTGCTCGGCATGGTGTATCGCACGATCCGCCAGGGCGCGCTCGACATGGCGGCGATGTTCGACCTGATCGACACGCCCGCTTCCGTCGTCGACGTGGTCGACGCGCCCGTATTGGCGGTGAGCGCGGGTCATGTCCGGTTCGAGAATGTCTCGTTCGGTTATGATGCAGGCCGGCCGATCCTGCGCGATCTCGAGCTCGACGTGCCCGCAGGGTCGACGCTCGCGGTGGTCGGGCCGTCGGGCGCGGGCAAGTCGACGCTCGCCCGGCTGCTCTACCGCTTCTACGACCTGACGGGCGGGCGGATCACCGTCGACGGGCAGGACATTGCGCAGGTTCGCCAGGCATCGCTGCGCGCGGCGATCGGAATCGTCCCGCAGGACACTGTGCTGTTCAACGACACGATCGGCTACAATATCGCCTATGGCCGCGAGGGCGCGGAGATGCCCGAGGTCGAGACCGCGGCGAAGGGCGCGGCGATCGCGGGGTTCATCGAACGCCAGCCGCTGGGCTATGCGACGCGCGTCGGCGAGCGTGGTCTGAAGCTGTCGGGCGGCGAGAAACAGCGCGTGGCGATCGCACGCACGCTGCTCAAGAACCCGCCGATCCTGATCCTCGACGAGGCGACGTCGGCGCTCGACAGCCGCACCGAGGCGGAAATCCTCGACACGCTCGAGGCGATCGAGCGCGGCCGCACGACGATCGTGATCGCGCACCGGCTGTCGACCGTGGTGCATGCCGACCAAATCGTCGTGCTGGAGGCGGGGCGGGTCGTCGAGAAGGGCACGCATGCGGAGTTGCTGCGGCGCGAGGGCGTGTATGCGGAAATGTGGAACCGCCAGGCGCAGGAGCGTGCTGGCGATGACGCGGGGGCGCTCGCGGCAGAATAGCGTCGCCGCTCCGTCTTCCACCCCGGCGAAGGCCGGGGCCCAGTTGGCAGACGTCGATAACGAAGGACGTCGCTCCGTTACTGCACCCTCTCCAACTGGACCCCGGCCTTCGCCGGGGTGGTTGGGCGATGCGTATGCGCTTCTACTTCCAACCAGACACGCCGCGCGCCTCCCGCTCGTCCTTTTGAGACAGATAAGAAGACGCGCTGGCCGCGCTTATGCCGGAATCGACGGGTCCAGTTCACGGAGCCGGGCCTCGATCGCAGCCGAATACTGGTAAATATGCGTCAGGTCCGGCAACAGGTGCCGCGTCTCATCCTTACCGGCAAACATACCGAGATACTTGGTCGTAATGCCGTTGAAATGCATTCGCGCGATCGTCTTGCGGTTATTGTCGTCAAGCAGGACTGCGCAATAGGATTTCGCATCGCGGACGATGACACGCTTCGGATCGACCAGCCGCGAAGCGATCGCCTGAACGATGTGGAAGCCGGAAATTTCCTCCTGCGTGGTGATGATGCCGTCGCCATCCGACGGATCGTCATCGACCGACTCGGAAAAGTCCTCGACCGGGCTCGACGCCTTCAAAGCTGACGACAGCCGCTCGTTGACAAAATCGCGGATCAGCCCGGCAATCGCGGGTGCGAGCAGTTTGGCGAAACCGTCCTTGATCGCAGGCGTCAGCCGGCCACCATGGACTCGCTGCGCCATCATCTTCACAAACTCGTCGGACGGCTCGGCAAATTCCTTTTCGAGCTCAAGGCGGATCAGGGACTGCGTTTTGAGACTGCTGGCCTCCAGGACGATCTTGTCGATGTCGAACGCCGCCTTGGTAAACTTCTCAAGCGTACGGATGTCGCCTGGCTTGATCGCGTCCATCGTGAACGTGAAAAACGGCTTGTCGTCCATCTTGTTCGGGCGTTCGATATCCGAATAGAACTGGTAGACAACACCGTTGGTAAGCACCGCGAGCCGCGCATCGGTGACGCTGAAATAGCGGAACAGCTGCCCCGCATGATTAACGTTGAGCTGTACCGAGGACGGCTTGCACTCGATCAGGATCGACACCTTGCCGCCAGCGCAGATCGCATAGTCAACTTTCTCACCCTTCTTGGTACCCACGTCGGCGCTGAATTCCGGGACGACTTCGGATGGATTGAACACGTCGTAACCGAGTGACTGAAGGAAGGGCATGACCAGCGCGGTCTTCGCCGCCTCTTCGGTCAGTAGAACCTCGCGGTGTTCGATCGTCCGCTTTTGCAACTCGCTAAGTCTGATACTCAGTTCCACGCGCGCCTCCCGTTAATTCACGAACGTGCGCCGGGATATTTCAAGGGTCTATGCCGCGACGTCTGTAACTTGGTTGGATCTCGATCTATTTGCGCGGTGCGAGCGCCGCCGGTCGAGGACGCAAAGGGCTGGCGGGAGGGGACATAAGGGAAAGCCGCCCGCGCCTCGACATCGCAGCGGGGATCGCTACCTACACGGCGATGGCACTCGACCCCCTTCCCGATCTCCAGCGCATCTTCGGCTTTCCTGATTTTCGTGGCGTGCAGCGCGATGTCGTCGACCGCGTGCTTGCGGGGCAGCGGACGCTGGCGGTCATGCCGACCGGGGCTGGCAAGTCGCTGTGTTACCAGTTGCCAGCGACGATGCTCGAGGGGACGTGCGTGGTCGTGTCGCCGCTGATCGCGCTGATGCACGACCAGTTGCGCGCCGCGACCGCGGTCGGGATCAAGGCGGCGACGCTGACGAGCGTGGATACCAATCGCGAGGAGACGATCGCGCGGTTCCGCGCGGGCGATCTCGATTTGCTGTACGTCGCGCCGGAGCGGGCCTCGAACGAGAGTTTCCGCAATCTGCTGTCGCAGGCGAAGCTCTCGCTGTTCGCGATCGACGAGGCGCACTGCGTCAGCGAGTGGGGGCATGACTTCCGGCCCGACTATCGGTTGCTGCGACCTTTGCTCGACAGTTTTCCCGACGTGCCGCGGCTCGCGCTGACCGCCACCGCCGACGCGCATACGCGCGCGGATATCCTCGAACAGCTGGGGATCTCGCAGGACGGCTTGATCGTGTCGGGGTTCGACCGGCCGAACATCCGCTATGCGATCTCGGCGCGCGACAACGTCAACCGGCAGATCGCTGACATCCTCGAGAAGATTCCCGGGCCGGGGATCGTCTATGCGCAGACGCGCGCGGCGACCGAGAAGCTGGCCGAGGCGCTGGGGCGCAGCGGGCGGCCGACGCGCGCCTATCATGCCGGGCTCGATCCGCAGGTGCGCGCGAAGAACCAGGCGGATTTCGTCGCGAGCGAGGATATGGTGATCTGCGCGACGGTCGCGTTCGGGATGGGGATCGACAAGCCCGACGTGCGGTTCGTCGCGCATGCCGGGCTGCCGAAATCGATCGAAGCCTATTATCAGGAGACGGGGCGCGCGGGACGCGACGGCGACCCGGCGATCGCGCATCTGTTCTGGGGCGCGGAGGATTTCGCGCGCGCGCGCCAGCGGATCGGCGAGGTCGAGCCCGAGCGGCAGGCGGGCGAACGCCAGCGGCTGACCGCGATGGGCGGGCTGGTCGAGACCGCGGGGTGTCGGCGACGGATCCTGCTCAAGCATTTCGGCGAGGAGCGACTCGAGGATTGCGGCAATTGCGACAATTGCCTTGGCAATGTCGATGCGGTCGACGCGACCGAGACCGCGCGGAAATTCCTGTCGGCGGTGTTCCGGACGGGGCAGATGTTCGGCGTCGGCTATATCGAGGGTATCCTGACGGGCGTGTCGTCGGAGCGCAGCCTGATGAACGGGCATGAGGCGTTGTCGGTGTACGGGATCGTCGAGGGCGACGAGGTGGCGCTGTTGAAGCCGGTATCGCGCGCGCTGATGCTGAAGGATGCGCTGCGGACGAACCCGCACGGCGGCCTCGAATTCGGACCGGCGGCCAAGGCGATCCTCAAAGGCGAGGCGGCGCTGTCGGTGATCGTGCCGCCCAAGCGCGAGCGACGGCGCAAGGCTGCACCGGGGGCCGTGCCGAACCCGGTCGACGATCCGCTGTTCGAGGCGCTGCGCGTATGCCGCCGCGATCTGGCGAAGGACGCGGGCGTTCCACCCTATGTGATCTTCCACGATTCGGTGCTGCGTGACATGGCGGCGCAGCGACCCGCGTCGCGGGCGGCGCTCGCGGTGCTATCGGGCATTGGCGCGCGCAAGCTCGACGCCTATGGGGATGCCTTTCTGGCAGTTATCCGCGAGTCCGCATGATCCGGCACATCAACGAAAGCATTTCGGTCGCGCCGCAGATCGCGGTCGAGCACGTCGCGGACATTGCCGCGGCGGGCTTCAAGACGATCGTCAACAACCGCCCCGACGACGAGGATGCGGGCCAGCCTTCGGGCGACGCGATCCGTGCGGCGGCGAAAGCGGCCGGCCTGAACTATGTCGCGATCCCGGTGACGCATGCGGGCTTTTCGCATCCGCAGATCGACGCGATGACCCAGGCGCTGACCGAGGCCAAAGGCCCCGTCCTCGCCTATTGCCGGTCGGGCACGCGAAGCTGCAATCTGTGGGCGCTGGCCGCGGCAAAGGCGGGGCGCAATCCCAACCTGCTGCTCGCGCAGGCCGAGGACGCGGGCTATGACCTGCGCGGTATCCGCCCGATGCTGGACGCGCTCGCAGGGCCGCGATGATCCCGATCGCGCTCGGCCCCGCGGTGATCGGGGCTGCGGTCGCGGCATTGGTGGCGTCGGTCGGTGGTATCGGCTGGGCGGCGGTCCGGAAGCGGCGTGTGATACGGATCGAGACCGCCGAGGAGGCCGCCGAGGCGGCACACGCGCAACTGCCGGGCTTTGCCGTGTCGGGCGCGGTGGTCGGCGCCGATGGGCGCGGCGCGCTTGCGGTGGCGGAGGATGGCCGTGTCGCCGCGGTCAAGCGTGTCGGCAAGCGGATCGCAGTGCGCGAGGTCACCTGGCGGACGGTGCGCGCGACGCAGGAGGGGATTCTCGTCGAGACCGGCGACCGGACGCTTGGCGCGGTGATGCTCTCGCGGGTCGACGTGCTCGATATCCGGCGGCTGGCTCCCAGGAACATCGGCGTCTAGCGGGCGCCCTGCCGGCACCACGATCGACACGCAAAAAAAGACCCGGTGCGTTGTGCGCACCGGGCCAGGTTGTCCGCAGGAGGAACATCGTGGGTGCGGGCTCGGGCGGCCCGCTACCGAACAGGATCAATTATAGGCACGCTCGCCATGCTCGCCGATGTCGAGACCCTCGACCTCGACTTCGGGCGAGACGCGCAGGCCGGTGACCGCCTTGGCGATCAGGATCGCGATCACGGTGCCGACCGAGGCCCAGATGATCGTGACGAGAACCGCCTGGATCTGCACCAGCAGCTTGGCACCGATCGCATAGTCGGCGGCACCCGGGCCACCGAGCGACGGCGCATAGACCACCGCAGTGCCGATCGCGCCGACCATGCCGCCGATGCCGTGGATGCCGAACGCGTCGAGCGAGTCGTCATAGCCGAGCAGCGGCTTGATCTTCGACACCGCCATGAAGCAGATCAGCGAGGCGATCGCGCCCAGCACGATCGCGCCGAACGGGCCGGAATTGCCCGCCGCCGGCGTCACCGCGACCAGCCCCGCGACGATGCCCGAGCAGAAGCCGAGTGCCGAACCCTTGTGACCCGACAGCCGCTCGGCGAGCATCCAGAACAACGCGGCCGACGCGGTCGCGACGAAGGTGTTGATCATCGCCAGCGCGGCCGACCCGTTCGCCTCGAGCGCGGAGCCCGCGTTGAAGCCGAACCAGCCCACCCAGAGCAGCCCGGTGCCGATCCCGGTCATCACCAGCGAATGCGGCGCCATCGGCTCCTTGGGATAGCCGATCCGCTTGCCGAGCATCAGCGCGGCGACCAGCGCGGAGACGCCCGCGTTGATGTGGACGACGGTACCGCCCGCGAAATCGAGCGCGCCGGCCTTGAAGAAATAGCCCGACGCGGCCCAGACCATGTGCGCGATCGGGAAATAGACGATCGTCAGCCAGACCAGGCCGAACACCATCACGGCGGAGAATTTCATCCGCTCGACGACCGAGCCCAGCACCAGCGCGATCGTGATTGCGGCGAAGGTCATCTGGAAACAGACGAAGACATATTCGGGAATTTCGACGCCCGCGGTGAAGGTCGCCGCCTGCGAGGCCGGGGTGATCCCCTTGAGGAACGCCTTGTCGAGGCTGCCGATGAAATTGCTGAGCAGCGGATTGGTCACGTCGGGACCGAAGGCCAGCGTATAGCCCCACATCACCCAGATGAGCATCGCGAGCGCTGCGACCGCGCCGATCTGCGTCATCGTCGAGAGCATGTTCTTCGACCGGGTGAGACCGCCGTAGAACAGCGCGAGACCCGGCAGGATCATCATCAGGACGAGGATCGTCGAGGTCATCATCCAGGCGGTATCGCCCTTGTTGACGGTGGCGACGACGGGCGCGGCCGCGGGTGCGACGACCGTCTGCGCAAAGGCGGGCGCGGCAGCGACCAGCGCGGCACCGAACCCCAGAACCGCCGCGGCGGCTGTCTTCATGTCATGCTTCATCGTGTCCCCCTCCCCTCAGAGCGCCGAGTCGTCGGTTTCGCCGGTGCGGATGCGCACCGCCTGGCTGACGTCGACCACAAAGATCTTGCCATCGCCGATCGCGCCGGTGTTGGCGGATGCCTGGATCGCTTCGACCACGCGGTCCACCAGGCTCGTCGCGCACACGACCTCGACCTTGATCTTGGGCACCATGTTGGTCGTGTATTCGGCACCGCGATAAATCTCGGTCTGACCCTTTTGCCGGCCGAACCCCTTGACCTCGGTGACCGTCATGCCCGCCACGCCGAGCGTGGTGAGCGCTTCGCGCACCTCGTCGAGCTTGAACGGCTTGATGATGGCAATGACGAGTTTCATCGCGCCCCTTCCCCTTGTTACGTCGAACACAACGCAACGACCGTGCCAGTTTTCTGACAGGGTGTGGGATGGGGTGGAATACGGGGTGTCAGATGCGCCGGGCCGCTAGAAACTGTGCAGCGCGCGACGATTGCCTCAAAAACGGGCAGCGCGCCGCCGGACGCTTATTCGCTCAGCGGTCGGGAATGATCGCGCGTGCTTCGGCGAAATCGTCGGCATCGACCATCACGCGGACCGGGATCAGCAGATCGCTGCCGTCGCCGATCGCCATGTCGCCGTCGAACACGATCGCGGCAATACCCTCGCTTTCGAGCCGACCGGCGATGATCAGCGCCTCGTTGCGGCTGTAGCGGCCAAGCTCGGCGAGACTCATCGGGCCGCACCGGGCGCGACCGTCGGCACCCGCGTCGGCAGACCATCGATGCTGCGCGGATGCTCGGCCCATTCGGCGAGCCGTTCGGCATCGCTCTGTCCGGCATGATATTTGGACAGAGTCTGGCGTTCGCGATCGAGCGTCATCACGGGCACGCCCCATCCGCAGCTCGTCTGCACCTGATCGACCGCAATCTCGAAGATCTGCCGGGTGCCCGGCAAGGGCGTGAACTGCGCATAGAGCGCGTCCCAGCGATCGTCCTGTGGCAGTACCGCGGTGCCGTGCCCATAGATACGGAAGATGAGCGCGGGGCGGTCGAACGCGCAGAACATGATCGTGATGCGTCCGTCGGCGGCGAGATGCGCATTGGTCTCGTTCCCCGAGCCGCCGACGTCGAGATAGGCGACGGTGCCGGCGTCGAGCACGCGGAAGCTGTCCATCCCCTTGGGGCTGAGGTTGATCCGCGCACCCTCGGCCGCGGTCGCGACGAAGAACACGGGCTGGCGTTCGACGAACGCGCGGTGCGCGTCGGTAAGGGCAGGGAAGAAGTCCATGTCGCCACCCTATCAGGACCATCGCCCCGACGCGAACGGTGAACCGCTTCTCCAAGCCACTGAAAACGCGGTTTGCGAATCGATCGCAACGCTATTGCAAATCAGTCGCGACAACAGTAGCGAGCCGGAAAGGGGTTTTTCATGTCCGATCGTCGCTTCGCCCGCCTGCTGCTTGCCGGCACCATTCTCACGGCCGCGCTGCCCGCAACACCGGCCTGGGCCGGGTTCGCCCCGGAGGACACGACCCCCAACGCATCCGTGGCAGCGGCAACACGCCCCGACGAATCCGACACGTCCGAGCCGCAGGATCACGGCGTGATCGTCGTGACTGGCGAGAAGGCGACGACGATCGCGTCGTCGGGGACGAAGAGCGCAACGCCGATCGTCGAGACGCCGCAGTCGATCAGCGTGATCAACGCCGCCGACATTGCTGGGCTGGGGCTGCAGAACCTCAATCAGGCGCTGCGCTTCGTCGCGGGTGTGACACCCGAGACGCGCGGTGCATCCGCCGAGGTGTACGACCAGTTCAAGCTGCGCGGGTTCGACGCACCGGTCTATCTCGACGGCCTGCGCCAGTTCGGCAGCGCGACCGGCTATGCGGTGCCGCAGGTCGACGTGTCGCGGCTCGATCGGGTCGAGATTATCAAGGGCCCGGCGTCGGTGCTCTATGGCCAGTCGAGCCCGGGCGGTCTGGTCGCGGAGGTCAGCAAGCTGCCGCTTGATCGCGCAACCTATGGTGCGGTCAGCGGCACCTATGGCACCTACGACCTGTACCGCGTCGACGCCGATATCGGCGGGCGCGCAGGGGACGGCGTGCTGTGGCGCATCTATGGCAGCGCGAATGGCGCCGACGATCAGCAGACGCAGGGCCAGGGCAAGCGCGAGCGCCAGACGATCTCCGCCGCGGTGACCGCCGGCGCGGGCAGCAGCACCAGCTTCACGCTGCTCGGCGCCTATTCGCACGATCCGTTCAATGGCAATTACGGGGTGTTCCCGACGCTCGGGACGCTGATCGACAACCCGGCAGGCAAGATCTCGACCAAATTCTATGGTGGCGAGCCCGGGGACTTCTTCCGTCGCGAACAGGCCGCGCTGACCTATATTTTCAATCACGATTTCGGTAGCGGCTGGGCGCTGCGCTCGTCGGGGCGCTATCAATATGTAAAGAGCCGGATGGGGCTGGTCTATACCAGCGGACCCGCGGTCGATCCGCTCGCGGTAGCGCCGACGCTGTATGCCCGGTCCTCCTATTCGACGCGGGAGCAGCTTAACAACTGGACGTTCGACAATCAGCTGACGGGCAAGGTCGTCACTGGCCCCGTCACGCACAACCTGTTGTTCGGGGTCGACCGTCAGGTCGCGCATTCGGCGGGGCTCTCGGCCTTTGGCGGCGGGACGCCGATCGACGTTTTCAACCCGGTCTATGGGACGATGCCCACGCCGCAGACGCCAGCCGATGTCCAGGCGTCCTTCGGCATCGGTTCCGCCAATGTCCGCCAGCGTCAGCAGGGGATTTATGCGCAGGACCAGATCGCGGTCGGCGGGCTGCGCGTGACGCTGAGCGGCCGCCAGGACTGGGCCCGCCAGGAACGCAACGGCAAGGCGCAGAAAGACGAGAAGTTCACCTGGCGCGCGGGTGCGCTGTACCTGCTGCCGTTCGGGCTGGCGCCCTATGCAAGCTACTCGACCTCGTTCCAGCCGGAGAATGCGGAACTGCGCGATGGCAGCCCCCCGAAGCCGTCTCTCGGCAAGCAGATCGAGGCGGGGGCGAAATTCCAGCCGACCGGTACCGCGATCCTGGTCACCGCAGCCTGGTTCCGGATCGAGCAGACCAATGTCGTCGTGTCCTATCCCGATTTCACGGCGGAGCAGATCGGCAAGGTCCGGTCGCAGGGTGTCGAGGTCGAGGCGAGCGCGCCGCTGCCCTACGGCTTCAACGCCAAGCTCGCCTATAGCCGCCAGCGCGTGAAGAAGGTCGAGGACGTCGTTGCCGCCAATATCGGCCTGCCGCTCGCGACGGTCGGGCGCGGCGGAATCTCGGCGAACCTCGAATGGGCGCCGACCGAGGGGCCGGCATCGGGCTTTGCGATCGGCGGCGCGGTGCGGCACGTCGACAAGACCTATGCCGATTTCTATTCGGACCGCGTCGCGCGCTATTCACCCGCCTATACGGTGTTCGACGCGCTGCTGCGTTACGATCTGGGCAAGCTCAGCCCACGGCTCGCCAATGTCGATCTCGGCGTCAACGCGACCAACCTGTTCGACAAGAAGTATCTGACGAGCTGCTTCGCCAACTATGCCTGGTGCTGGTACGGCAACCGCCGCACGGTGCAGGCAACGATCGGGTATCGCTGGTAACGGGCCGCTCGACCCTGCGCGGGCGGTTTATGCGCAGGTCGATGGCACATCTTGGCGTGTCGGCCGTTCAGCGGTCCGAGCGCATTCGTTCCGGATGCCGTCCAGCATAGGAGTTTAGTATGAACACGACGACCTTGAAGGGTGAAGGCCAGGATCTGCTCGGTTCGGTGAAGCAGGCAGCAGGCAATGCAACGGGCGACAGCTCGCTCCAGGCCGGCGGCGTGGCCGACCAGATCGCAGGCACTGCAAACAAGGCGATCGGCACCGCGACCGACACCGTCGCGCCGCTCGCCGGCAAGGCGCGTGCGTTTGCCAAGGATCGTCCGTTCGCCACCGCGGCGCTGGTCGGCGTCGTCGGCATCGCGCTGCTCAACACGCTGCGCGGCAAGTGATCAACCGGGGCCGCGTCCGCGCGGCCCCGCTGGTCGGAGGATCCCGGCGGTGTCGGCGCGGAGCGAACGCCCTGTGACCCGACCCGCCGGCCTCTGGATCGGCACCAATCGCGGCGGGCTCCATCCGCTGCGACACGGCGTTGGCTGGTCGACCGGCACGCCCTATCCTGACGCGATAAACGTGTCCTTCGGCGTCCATTCGCCGCGCCATGACCTCCATTATCTCGTCGACGAGCGCGATGACGGCGCGATCGGCGTGTATCGCGCGACCGCCGACGGCTGGCGACAGATCGCCCGCGTGGCGGTCGATGGGAACGCGCCTTGTCATCTCGCGCTGAGTCACGACCAGAGCCTGCTCGCCGTCGCTAATTATGCGAGCGGGAGCGTGTCGGTCGTGAACCTCGATTCGCACGGCCTGCCGATCGCGCCAACGCATGTCTTTGCCCATAAAGGATCGGGTCCGAACCGCGAGCGTCAGACGAGCCCGCATGCACACTGGGTCGGGTTCGACGCCGAGGATCGCTGGCTTTATGCAACCGATCTGGGGACGGACGAGATCCGCGCCTTCGCGGTGGCGCCGGCGCCGGGCGGCAACCGTGTCCGGGCGGCCGGAACAGCCTTTCACGCACCAGCGGGATCGGGGCCACGCCATCTGCTGCTGCATCCGCATGTCCAGCGCATGGCATATCTTGCCAACGAACTTGCGAACACGCTGACCGTGCTGGTCGGCGGCGAGGGTCGGTTCTCGGCGGCGAGGACCGTGTCGACGCTGCCCGAGAAGTATGAGGGTCCGAGCATCGTCGCGCATCTGGCGATCAACGCGGCGGGGGACCGGCTCTATGTCTCCAACCGCGGGCATGACAGCATCGCGGTCTTCGCGCTCGACGCGAAAGGCGACCCGCGGCTGGTCCAGCATGCACCGGCCGGGGCGGCCTATCCACGACATTTCGTGCTGATCGAGGACGAGGGCCTGATGGTCGTCGCGAACGAGAAGGACGAATGCGTGACGCTGCTGCCGATCGACGCGGACGGGCTGCTCGGGCCGCAGGTCGCCCGGGTCGCAGTTCCCGGCGCGGCGTTCGTCCTCCCGCTCTAAGCTGCATGTCGGCGCTCAGCGATAGGCGAGCGTCCAGCCGGGCGGCAGGTAATCGGTCGACATGTAATAATAGAAGAGGCAGCTGCCATCGGCGCGGTAGGTGCCGCCCTTGACGAGGCCGAGTGCGACCTGCCCTTCGAAAACCGGCGCGCCGCTGTCACCCGACTTGCATGTCGGCCCTTCGACCGCGACCCAGGTCGGCAGGCACGCGCCGCCGCACAGATCGCCCGCGGGGGCGAAATCGACCATCGCGACCGGCGCGCAGCTATAGCCGGTGCGCTCGCCGCGGTGACAGACGAAGTCGCCCGCGCGCGTGCTGGTCCGGTTGCGCCATGTCGCGACGGTCCTGAGCCGGGTCTTGGCGGTATCGGCAAAGAAGGCGGGCAGCCGTGGCGCAGTCGCCGGCAGCGCGGGCGCGCGGTTGATCTGGACGTCCTGATACCCCCAGCCCCATTGGCCGACATAGGGCAGCGCGATCGCCCGCCGCTCCGTGCCCGCCGGCGGCCGTCCGACATAATCGAGCGTGTCGGGACAATGCGCGGCGGTGGCGATCGCATCCGCGACGCCATCGGTGACGACGAATCCCGTCGTGCAGATATAGCGCCGGCCGTCGACCGTCCCGACCACCCGCCCCCCGCCCGCGACATCCGGCATCACGGTCACTGCGTCGGCAGGCGGGATCGTCGCCACGGGGATCCCGGGCACCGTGGCGCCCGGCGTGGCCGTTACGCTCGTCTGAAGCGCCATCGGCAGCATCGGGCGGTCACTGGCTTCGATCCGCACGGGAACGCCGGTCATATCGGCGAACTTCGCGGTAAGTGCGCCATCCCGGTCGAGCGCAAGGTCCGCGGTCGCGACCATCACGACGAGCGTACCCGTCCGCTGATCCGCACCGATGCCGGGGGGATGCGGAAGCGCAGCGCGGATCGCCGCCTGGAAGGTGCGGATCTGGCCGAGGATCCGGTCGAGCGTCGCCGCCGCGCCGGTGCGGAACACCAGCGGGACGCTCATCCCCCCCGCCTCGACGACGCGATCCGCGACCGGATCGGTGCCGGTCAGCAGTACGACAATCCGGTAGGCCGGGTCATGCTCGACCGCGATGCCGGCAAGGCGATCGGCGAATTCGCGGCGCAGCGCATCGGTGACGGGTATCGTCGCCGCCTGCGCCCGCATCCGGTGGAGCGCGACATCGAGCGGCACGCCGAACCGCCGCGCATATTCCGCCGCGTCCTGCATCGCCGCATCGACGGGGAGCTGGAGCTGGGGGGCGTCGACCGGCGCGATCGGTGACGGGGCGATCGGCAATGGGACGGGCGGCGCGACACCGGTCTGCGCCGCGCCGGATGGTGCCGGGAGCCACAATCCCGCAACCAGCGCTCCGGCCAGCCCAGCCTCTATCCATTTCGCTGTCATGATCGGCAAACGTCCAGTTTCGGGGGCCAGCACCGGGTCGCGGACCGTGCGCCATGACCGCCCCTGACCCCGACCCCGCCTAGCGCACCGGCGCGGTGTCGCGCGAGACGGAATTTAACGCGCGTCGCGCGCACGCCCCCGCGGGATCGCCGCCATTGTGCCCTAGGTTCGGCGGTGCAGCACTGCGCTGCGATTACAAAGGAATGCCACAGTGACTCTTGCTTTACCCGCCCGACATTTCTCGCCGGCCCCGCGGCCCGCAACCGCGACCACAGCCGGGATCGCGGCCCCCGCCCCTACCCCGCCGCTGTTCGCGCTCGACCAGCTCGAGGTGACGTTCGACCCGCAGGCCGACACGCTGTGGACCTATATGCGGCCAAGGACGCGGCCGAGCTTCAACCCTGCGCTGCTCGCGGACTTTGGTCAGTGGCAGGCCGATATCCACAGCGCCCACACCTCCGGGGCGATGCCGATTCGCTATCTTGTGCTCGGCTCGCGATTCCCCGGCGTCTTCTCGCTCGGCGGTGATCTCGACCTGTTCGCACAGCATATCCGTGCCGGTCACCGCGAGGCGCTGGTCCAATATGGCCGCGCCTGCGTGCAGATCCTGCACCGCAACCTGCGCGGCCTCGATCTGCCGATCGTGACGATCGGTCTGGTTGAGGGCGATGCGCTGGGCGGCGGGTTTGAGGCGCTGCTGTCGTTCAACGTCGTCGTCGCCGAACGCGGCGCGAGTTTCGGGCTTCCCGAGACCGTGTTCGGGCTGTTCCCCGGCATGGGGGCGCACTGCTTCCTGTCGCGGCGTCTCGGCGCGGCGCGGGCCGAGCAGATGATCCTCAGCGGGCGCAACTACAGCGCGGAGGAGCTCTATGATCTGGGTATCGTCCACGCACTCGCCGACCCCGGCCAGGGCCGCCGGGTGGTCGAGGACTATATCCGCCAGAACCGGCGTCGCCACAGCGGGCATTGCGCGATCTACGAGGCGTCGCGCGCGGTCAATCCGCTGACGCTCGATGAGCTCGAGGCGGTGGTCGACCTGTGGGCGGACGCCGCGTTGCGCCTCAGCGAGGGGGATCTCAAGCTGATGCGGCGGCTCGTCGCGGCGCAGACCCGTCTGCTCGACAAGCCGAAAGGCTGACGGACATCGCCCCCCGGCCCTCAGGACAGCGCACGCATCCTGGGGGTTTCGTCGGCAAGCAGGTTCGCCACCTGACTTGCCGACATCGGGCGCGCGAGCAGGAAACCCTGCACTGCGGTGCAGCGGGTGCGGCGCAGCTGCGCGAGCTGGGTCGGCGTCTCGATACCCTCGGCGACCGTCTGCATGCCGAGCGTCGCGGCAAGATCGACCACCGTCTGGATGATCGCCATCGACGCGGGATTGTCGTCGAGCGCGGTGATGAACGACCGGTCGATCTTGAGCGTCTGGAACGGGAATTTGGTAAGATAGCCGAGCGACGAATAGCCGGTGCCAAAATCGTCGAGCGTGGTGCCGACCGCCATCCGGTTGATCGCCGACAGCGCCGCCAGCGATGCGTCGATATCGTCGAGCAACACCGATTCGGTCACTTCGAGATCGAGCCGTCCCGGCGCGAGCCCGCTGGCGTCGAGCGCGTCCTTCAGCACCTTGGCGAGCCCGGGCGACAGGAGCTGGATCGGCGACAGGTTGACCGCGACGCGCACCGTGTCCGGCCAGTCGCGCGCGTAACGGCAGGCCTCGCGCAGCACCCAGGCGCCGATTTCGACGATCAGCCCGCTCTGTTCGGCGATCGGGATGAATTCGGCGGGCGACACGCTGCCGTGGCACGGGCTGTCCCAGCGCAGCAGCGTCTCGCACGACAGGATGCGATGCGTCGCCAGATCGAAGATCGGCTGGAAGGCGAGCCACAGCTCGCCGCGCGCGATCGCGCCGTGCAGGTCGCTGGTCAGCGCGCGCGTCCGTTCGATCTTCTCGTCCATCACCGGTTCGTAGAAGCAGAAGGCGCCCCGGCCGCTTTCCTTGGCGCGGTAGAGCGCGAGATCGGCGTGTTTGAGCAGCGTGTCCGCATCGCCCCCGTCGATCGGTGCGATCGCCACGCCGAGCGAGGCGCCGACCGTCAGCCGGCGCCCGGCATAGGCCACCGGCTGTGCGACGAGGTCGAGGATGTGATCGGCGATCGTGCGGGCATCGTCGCGCGCGCCGATCGCGCAGACGACCGCGAACTCGTCGCCGCCCAGCCGCGCGACGATCGCGTCGCCGGCCACCCCGATGGTGCCCCCATCGGTGACGAACGCGGTCTGGAGCCGCTGCGCAACCTCGGTCAGCAGCACGTTGCCCGCCAGGTGACCGAGCGAATCATTGATCTCCTTGAACCGGTCGAGATCGATCCAGTGGATCGACAGGAGCTCGCCGGTCGATTCCAGTCGGTGCAGCCGCCGCTCGAACCATTCGCGAAACGCGGTGCGGTTGGCGACCCCGGTGAGGTCGTCGCGTCGCGCGAATGCGGCGTGATGTTCGGCGAGCGCGGTCTTTTCGCTCGCCGCGATGGTCGCGCCGAGGATGGCCTCATAGGTCTGCAGCGTGATGTCGATCATCGCCAGCACGAACAGGATGATGACGATCGCAAGCACGGCGTTGAGCGGCTCACCCGACAGAAAGAGCCCCGCCGCGAGCGGCAGCGACGCGAGGCAGAGCTGCGCGAGCGCGATCGTCGGCCGGCCCGCATTGCGTCCGGCAATCCCCGCCGCATAGCCGATCGCCGTCGTCACCGAGAGGAGATGAAGCACGCCGTCCGCGGTCCGGGTCAGCGTCAGCAGCCCGAACATGCCAAGCAGCGCGGAAAAGGCGAAGGCGCCGATGCGGTAGTAAAACTCCCATTGTCCTGCCCGCGGGCGCTCGGCGGAACCCCGATCGACAGCAAATACGTCAGCGGCCTGTTGATCGGGCACGCGCTGGACGATGCCGATGATCCGGAGTGCAGCGACCAGCCCGATCAGCACCGCGAAGCCGGCAAGCCAGCGATCGCCACTGGTGACGGCCACGACCGTGGCGATACCCGTGCTCGTCAGCGCACCGATCACCAGCGACTTGGGTGAGGCATAGAGCGAGGTGACCAGAGTCGCCCGGACGTCCGCGGCGACCGCGTGATCCGAGTGGCGAAGCTGCCTCAACCGGGTAATGAAATGCGTCATGGCACCTTCGAACAGACTGTAACCGTAGGGTAAAGCGGTTAAGCAAACGCTACGATCCCGCGCGCGGGCGGTTCGCCGCAATGGGGTTCAGCTTCGACCGGGTGTCCGCTAGCAGGGATAATGATCCCAATCGCACCGCGTTCCGATACGCCTGGCCTGCTGGCCGCCCTTGCGCTGTGCGCCATGCTCGCCGGCTGCGGCACGACGCGCTATCGCCCGGTCAGCGACTATCCGGTCAAGATCGGCCGCCCCTACAGCGTGCGCGGCACGACCTACCGCCCCGCCGATCTGCCGGCCTATGACGCGGTCGGCATGGCGAGCTGGTATGGCCGGGAATCGGGCAACCAGACCGCGAACGGCGAACGGTTTCGCGTGAAGGGCATTTCTGCCGCGCATACCGTCCTGCCGCTGCCAAGCTATGTCGAGGTCACTGCGCTCGACACCGGCCGGACGATCCTGCTGCGGATCAACGACCGCGGGCCGTTCACGCCCTCGCGGCTGATCGACCTGTCACGCGGCGCCGCCCGGCTGCTCGGTATCGAGCGCCTCGGCCGGGCCGCGGTCCGCGTCCGCCGCGTCGAGCCCGACGCCAAGGACCGCGCGCGGCT
>NZ_JPJC01000027.1:0-10714 GCF_000733135.1 Sphingomonas sp. FUKUSWIS1 | reverse complement strand
CCCGCCGACGGGATCAGCGTGTCCGTCGTCTTGCCCGCCGCCATCGGCGGGAACAGGCCGTGTGCCAGCTTGATCTTCTCGTCGATCGTCATCCGCGCGACGATCGCCTCGGCCCGCCGTCGCGCATCGGGTCCGGCGTCCTGCGCCGCCGTCGCTGGCGCCTTGGGCGGAGCAACCTTCACAGGCGTCTCGCGCGCCTCGACCATGGCGGCGATCCCTATCAGCGACACGCCCAGCATCAGCGCCCGATACCCCGTCGACATCCTCATTCCCTTCCGGTTTTCCGCCTCCCCCTGCAGACTGCGACACGCATCCGGCCGGGCTGTGGCACCATTGTCACTGTTCTCAGCATATTTAGTGAACGTTCACAACCAGCAGTCCAAATCCTTGACACGAATCGCGAAAAGGGAAAGTGAACGTTCACACGGAAGGCGCACTCATAGCGTCGGCTACAGGGAGGATTACCATGCGTGGCTTCACGGCTCGCTCGCTTTCGCGTCTTGTCATCGGCACATCGGCACTGGCGCTCGCCGCCATTCCCGGCGTCGCTCTGGCGCAGGATGCCGCAGCCACGGTCGGCAATCCCGGCCCGTCCGACATCGATCCGCAGGCCGCACCCGCCACGCCCGCCGATCCGAACGCGGTCACCGACGACATCGTCGTGACCGGCATCCGCGCATCGCTGCGCGAGGCGATCGACATCAAGCGCAACGGCCAGGGCGTGGTCGACGCGATCTCGTCCGAGGATATCGGCAAGTTCCCCGACACCAACCTCGCGGAATCGCTCCAGCGCATCACCGGCGTCTCGATCGATCGCTCGAACGGCGAAGGCTCGACCGTCACGGTCCGCGGCTTCGGTCCCGAATATAACCTCGTCACGCTCAACGGTCGCCAGATGCCGACCTCGACGCTCGGCGACGGGGCCAGCGCACCCGCCTCGCGCTCGTTCGACTTCGCCAACCTCGCCTCCGAAGGCGTCGCCGCGGTCGAGGTCTACAAGACCGGTCGCGCCGCGGTCCCGTCAGGTGGTATCGGCTCGTCGATCAACATCCGCACCCCGCGTCCGATCGACAAGCCCGGCACGCGCGGCAGCGTCGCCGTCAAGGGCGTGCTCGACAGCTCGCGCAACGGCAAGGATCCGATCACCCCCGAAGTGTCGGGCATCCTGTCCACCACCTTTGCCGACGACCGCATCGGCGTCCTGCTCAGCGGCGCGTATCAGCGGCGCAAGGCGAGCAACAATTCGGCGGGCGTCGGCTTCCGCGACGGCTTTCTCGGCGCGGAGAACAACTGGGGCACGCTCGCCCAGCCCGGCACGCCCGGCGGTGCGAACATCACCAACCGTCCCGGCCCGACCGACGTCTACGAAATTCCGCAAAGCGCCAATTACGATGTCGTCGACATCGATCGCGAGCGCATCAATGGTCAGCTCGTGCTGCAGGCCAAGCCGACCGACACGCTGACCGCCACGCTCGACTTCACCTATTCGAGCAACAAGGTCGAAGTCCGCAACAGCAGCGTCGGCATCTGGTTCAACTTCGGCGACACGCGCAGCGCCTGGACCGATGGCCCCGCGGCTGGCCCGGTCTTCTATTCGGAGAATTTCGCGCCCGGCAAGGATCTGTCGTACAGCAGCTCGCTGACCGCGAACAAGTCCGAGAACAAGTCGCTCGGCGGCAACCTCACCTGGGAAGCGCCAGGCAACGTCACGATGTCGCTCGACGCGCATCATTCGACCGCGGTGTCGAAGCCGACCAACGATTACGGCAGCAGCACGTCGATCGGTGGCGCGATCTTCGGCGTCCAGTCGCAGAGCATCAATTTCGAGAAGGACCTGCCGGTCATCTCGTACCAGATGTATCCCGGGATTGACCCGCTGAACGCGTCGCTGATCACGCCGACCGGCAACGCGTTCCGCAACGCCTATTTCAAGAACGAGATCAACCAGCTCCAGCTGAAGGGTCATTACGACCATGACGGCGATTTCCTGAGCAGCATCGACTGGGGCTTCTCCTATGTCGATAACAAGGTGCGCTCGGCTTACGGCTTCATCCAGAACGAGACCTGGGGCGGTGTCGACCCGCGCGGTGCGTCGTTCGGCGCGGCGGCCGTGCCCGACGATTTCTTCAACCTCACCAGCCTGCCCGACAAGTTCAAGGGTGTCGCCGGATCGAACGATCCCGCGCTGCCGCCGTCGATCTACACGTTCAATTTCGAGCAGATGGCCGAACTGCTGCGCTCGCAATATGCGATCTGCAGCGCACCGCAGACGGGCGTCGCGGCGGAAGGTACCTGTCTTGCCAATTACACCAACGATCGCCGCATCCGCGAACGCACGATCTCGCCCTATATTCAGTTCAACGGCAAGTTCGACATGTTCTCGATGCCGGCGCACCTCATCGGCGGCGTCCGCTATGACGAGACGCAGGTGAACTCGTCGGCGCTGGTGCCGATCCCGAACGGCACCCGCTGGACGGGCGCCAACGAATTCGCGCTCACCTACGGCGCCAATTCGTTCACCTCGCTGAAGGGCCGCTATCACAACTGGTTGCCCGCGGTCGATTTCGACATCGAACCGCTCCGCAACGTCAAGCTGCGCGCGTCGTACAGCCACACGATCACGCGCGCCGATTACGGCAGCCTGCAGGGTGGCCTGAACATCGACTCGAACCCGCGCATCGGCGGCGGCACCGGCAGCCAGGGCAATCCGAACCTCGTCCCCTTCAAGTCGAAGAACATCGATCTGTCGGCGGAATGGTATTACGGTGCCGAAAGCTACATCTCGGTCGGCTATTTCAACAAGGACGTGAAGAACTTCATCGGCACGACGCAGGTCAACACGTCCGCGTTCAACCTGCGCAACCCGGGCTCGGGCCCCCGCTATCGTCAGGCGGTCGCAGCACTTGGAACGACGGACAATCTCCAGGTTCGCGACTACATCCTGCGCAACTTCCCCGCCTCGTCGCAGGTCACGGGCACCAGCGATTCCGGTCTGCTGAACGGCAACATCTTCGGTCTGCCCGAGGACGATCTGTTCAACTTCCAGCTGAGCCAGCCGTTCAACAGCGACCAGACCGCCAATATCGACGGGTGGGAATTCGCGCTGCAGCACAGGCTCTGGAACACCGGGCTCGGCGTCATCCTGAACTACACGATCGTCAACGGCGACGCGAAATATGACAACACGCTCGATCCGAACATCGGCCAGTTCGCGCTGACCGGGCTCAGCGACAGCGCCAACGCGGTCGCCTATTACGACAAGAACGGCATCCAGGCGCGTGTGGCCTATAACTGGCGCGGCCAATTCTATGCCGGCGGCGCCTTTGATCCGCTCTATGTCGAATCCTATGGGCAGGTCGACGCCAGTGCGAGCTATCAGGTCACCACGGGGCTGGCCGTGTTCGGCGAGGTCATCAACCTCACCGGCCAGGGCCGTCGCGGTCACCGGCGCTCGGATAATTTCGCCACCTTCGCGCAGCCGGGCTATGCCCGCTACGCAGCCGGCCTGCGGTTCAACTTCTGACCCGCGGCGCCGCCGGCCTACGGAACGACCACTCCCCCGCGGGGGGTGGTCTTTTCGGCGCCCGGGCGGCACAGAATGACAGTATCGGACATGCAAACTGACGGGCTGGACATGGATCGCGCGATCACGTCGATCGTGATCGTCGGCGGTGGCACCGCCGGATGGCTCGCCGCGTGCCTCATCGCCGCCCGCGCGGACCGCGATACGGAGTACCCGCTTCAGGTCACCCTGATCGAATCGCCTGACGTCGCGACGATCGGCGTGGGCGAAGGCACGTGGCCGACGATGCGCCGTACGCTCGAACGGATCGGCATCTCCGAAACCGAATTCCTCCTCGCCTGCGATGCCGCGTTCAAACAGGGTTCGCGGTTCGACGGCTGGCGCACCGGCGCGCCCGACGACCGCTATCTCCACCCCTTCACGACCCCCGCCGATGCAGCCCCCCGCGATCTCGCCTCGGCCTGGTCCGACAGCGGTCTGGCCTTTGCCGAAGCGCTCTGTGCGCAACATGCCGTCTGCAGCCAGGACCTTGCCCCGCGTCAGCGCGCGATGCCCGATTATGCGGGCACGCTGAACTATGCCTATCATCTCGATGCCGGCAAGTTCGCCGCCCTGCTCGCCCGCCACGCGACCGAACGGCTCGGGGTGCGCCACCTGCGCGACCATGTCGTCGGCGTCGATGGCGTGGCCGATGGCGACATCTCTGCGGTCCGCACGCGCGCATCGGGCAGGATCGACGGCGACCTGTTCCTCGACTGCACGGGTCATGCCGCACTTCTGATCGGCGAGCATTACGGCGTCGGCACGATCGACCGCGGACGCGAACTCTTCAACGACCGCGCGCTCGCAGTCCAGCTGCCGGTCGCCGCCGACAGCGCGATCGCGTCGCAGACCAATGCCACTGCGCACGCCGCGGGCTGGATCTGGGATATCGGCCTGCCCGCGCGCCGCGGCATCGGCTGCGTCTATTCGTCCGCGCATCTCGACGACGACGCGGCGGCCGACACGCTCACCCGCTATCTGCGCGCGACCGCCCCCGACGCACCACTCCCCGACTTTCGCCCCCTGCGGTTCCAGTCGCGTCACCGCGACCGCTTCTGGCATCGCAACTGCCTTGCCATCGGTCTGTCCGCCGGGTTCCTCGAACCGCTCGAGGCATCCGCGATCGTGCTCGTCGAGCTCTCGGTCGAGGCGCTGCTCGACAATTTCCCGGCCACGCGCCGCACGATGGATCTCCACGCCGCGCGCTTCAACACGCTGTTCCGCTATCGCTGGGACCGGATCGTCGAGTTCCTCAAGCTGCACTATGTCCTCAGCCAGCGCGACGAACCCTATTGGTGCGACCACCGCGACTCCGGGTCGATCCCGCCGCGTCTCGCCGAGCTGCTCCAGCTATGGGCCGACCAGCCCCCGTCGCACGCCGACTTCCCGATGGTCGACGAGATCTTTCCCGCGGCGAGCTATCAATACGTGCTATACGGCATGGGCTTTCCCGCGCCGCGCCGCACGCCTGTCCGGACGGGCGCGCGCGGGGCCGCCGACATGCTGGTGCAGCAGGTCGACCGGCACGGTCGCATGCTCGCCGCCGCCCTGCCGACCAATCGCGCCTATCTCAATGCCCTGCGGCATGCGATGACAAGCGCTACCATGGAAACGAGAGCCTGATGCCCGACCACGCGATCCTGACGCCCGAAGATCACCGCGACCTGCGGATCCGCACCGACCGGTCGGATGCGCTGGGCGACGCCGTGATGGCGTGCATCACTGTCCCCAGCGAATTCCGGCGCGTCCAGACGCACTATCCGATCCTGTTCCAGCGCGACCAGACCCGCGACGGCTTCACCGCGCTCGCGATATTCGGGTTCGAGGCGGGCGAAAACCTGTTTCTCGAGGGCGGGCGCTGGGATGCCCGCTATCGCCCGCTCGCGATCGACAGCCAGCCCTTCCTCGTCGGTCGGGGGCCGGAAGGCTCGTCGCTGCGCCAGGTGCATATCGACCTGGCGAGCCCGCGGATTGGCGCGGGCGAAGGCATGCGCGTGTTCGACGATACCGGTCGCCCGACGCCGTTTCTCGAACGCATCGCCGATCAACTGCGCGCGCTCGACGAGGATTATGTCGCCGCGACCGCGTTCTTCGCCGCGCTCCAGCGCCACGACCTGCTCGAACCGCTGACGCTCGACGTCACGCTCGAGGACGGATCGAAGAACCGCCTGGTCGGCTATCACGTCATCGACGAGGATCGCCTGGAAGCGCTCGACCCCGCATCCGTCGCCGAGCTCCACGCCGAAGGCCATTTGTTGCCGATCTTCATGGCGCTCGCCTCGCTCGGCCAGATCGGGGATCTCGTCGCGCGCAAGAACCGACGGCTCGCGCATGGCTGACGCCGGCACCGCGGGGATCTTCGCTGCCCTGCCGCGGATCCGCGAAGTCGACATCAGCGGGCCGGCGGCGCTCGACACGCTGTTGCGCGAAGCGACGACGCCGTTCATCGTCCGAGGGCTCGTCGCCGACTGGCCGATGGTCGAGGCCGGTCAGCAATCGGGACGCGCGGCGCGCGATTATATCGAACGCCATGCCCGGCCCACGCCCTTTGCCGTCTCGGTCGGTGCGTCACAGAGTGGCGGCCGGCTGTTCTACGGCGACATGCAGGGCATGAACTTCCAGATGATGCGCGCGCCGCTGCCCGAGATCTTTGCGCGGATGACCGAGAATGAGGGGGTCGACGGCGCACCGTCCATCTATCTCGCCTCGATCGACATGCAGAATTTCTTCACCGGACTGCACGAGGCCAATCACGTCGATCTCGGCGACCGCACACCGCTCGCGAGCATATGGATGGGAACGCCGACGCGGATCGCGGCACATAACGACGCGCCCGATAACCTCGCCTGCGTCGCGGTCGGTCGTCGCCGCTTCACGCTGTTTCCGCGCGACCAGTTCCGCAATCTCTATCTCGGGCCGGTCGACAATACCCCCGCGGGCCGCGCGGTGAGCATGGTCGACTTCCACGACCCCGACTTCGCCGCCTTTCCCGGCTTCCGCGACGCCTTGGCGCAGGCGCAGGTCGCCGAGCTCGACGCCGGCGACGCGCTCTACATTCCGGCCCTGTGGTGGCACCATGTCGAGGGGCTTTCGGACTTCAACGTGCTGGTGAACTACTGGTGGCGCGACACACCCCGCTGGCTCGGCCAGCCACAGGATGCGCTCAACCACGCATTGCTCGCGATCCGCGACCTGCCCGAGGACGAGAAACGTCACTGGCGCGCCATGTTCGATCACTATGTCTTTTCGGACGACCCCGCGGTCGCGGCGCATATCCCCGAGCCCGAACGCGGCGTCCTCGCCCCGCTCACCCCCGACAGCGCAGGCAAGCTGCGCGCCTTCCTCCTGCGAGCACTCAGCCGATGACCACGCCCCCGATCCACCGCGTCGTCATCGCCGGCGGCGGCACCGCCGGCTGGATGGCCGCCGCCGCGATCGCGCGGACGATGGGCCGCACCGTCGCGGTGACGCTGGTAGAATCCGAGGCGATCGGCACCGTCGGCGTCGGCGAATCGACGATCCCGCCGATCGTGACGTTCAACCGCCTGCTCGGGATCAACGAAGCCGAGTTCATGCGAGAGACGCAGGCGACGTTCAAGCTCGGCATCCTGTTCGACAATTGGAAGGATCGCGGCGACACCTATTTCCATTCGTTCGGCACGACCGGCAAGGATCACTGGTCCGCGGGCTTCCAGCATTTCTGGCTGCACGGGCTGACCCGCGGCCATCATCAGCCGTTCGACGATTACTGCCTCGAACTGCGCGCCGCACTGCAGGGCAAGTTCGCGCATCTTCCCGATGGCCGGATGAACTATGCCTATCAGCTCGATTCAGGCCTCTACGCCCGCTTCCTGCGCAAGATGGCGGAGGCCGACGGCACGACCCGGGTCGAAGGCCGGATCGCGCAGGTCGAGCTGAACGGCGAAAGCGGCGACATCGCCGCGCTGACGCTCGACTCCGGCGCACGGATCGAGGGCGACCTGTTCCTCGACTGCACCGGCTTTCGCGCGCTGCTGATCGAACAGGCGCTGCATGCCGGGTTCGACGACTGGACGCATTTCCTGCCGTGCGATTCCGCGATCGCGGTCCAGACCGAGAGCGTCCGGCCGGCGCTGCCCTATACCCGTGCGATCGCGCACGATGCCGGATGGCAGTGGCGCATCCCGCTGCAGCACCGCACCGGCAACGGCATCGTCTATTGCAGCCGCTATCTCGATCACGATGCCGCGCTCGAGCGTCTGCTCGGCACCGTCGAGGGACCGACCCTGACCGAGCCGAACAGGATCCGCTTCGTCACCGGCGCGCGACGCCAGCAATGGCATCGCAACTGTGTCGCGATCGGCCTGTCCGGCGGGTTCATGGAGCCGCTCGAATCGACGAGCATCCATCTGATCCAGCGCGCCATCCTCCGTCTCCTGCGGATGTTCCCATCGGCCGGGATCAGCCCGCGCGACGTCGCCGAATTCAACGAACAGCAGCATACCGACATGCTGCAGATCCGCGATTTCCTGATCCTCCACTACAAGGCGACCAACCGCCGCGACAGCGCCTTCTGGCGGCAATGCGCGTCGATGCCGGTGCCCGACTCGCTCGCGCACAAGATCGCACTGTTTCGCGAAACCGGCCGCGTCTTCCGCAAAAATGACGAACTGTTCGCCGAAAACAGCTGGGTGCAGGTGATGCTCGGCCAGGGCATCGTCCCGGAGAGCTATCACCCGATCGCGACCAAGATGCGCGACGACGAACTTGTCCGGCTGCTCGGCGGGCTGCGCGACACGACCAACGCGACCGTCGACGCGCTGCCCGACCATGCCGCCTATGTCGCGCACTACTGCAGCACAGCGCCGTCCGCCTCGGCGGGATCCCCGCATCTTGGCTAGGCGCCGTCAGGCCGTGACGATCAAGCATGTTGCAGCGGACGCCGGCGTCTCGCTGCAGACGGTCAGTCGCGTCGTCAACAAGGAGACCGGCGTCCGCCCGCAAATGGCCGAGCGTGTGCAGGCGTCGATCGACCGGCTCGGCTATGTCCCCTCGATCGCCGCGCAGCGGATGGGCGGTTCGCGCTCCTATCTGATCCTCGCGCTCAACGACCGCGAACGCACGATCGCCGACTGGCGCGCGCGGCAGGGGACCGACTGGGTCGACCAGATGCTGCTCGGCGGGATGCTGACCTGCGCCGAACATGGCTATCGCCTGATCGTCGAGCTGGTCGATACGCATAGCGATCATATCGAACGCGAGCTGCTGGGCGCGATCGCGGCGCTGCAGCCCGACGGCGTGATCCTCACCCCGCCGCATTCGGGCAATCCGCTGATCATCGATCTGCTCGCGGCGCAGGACATCCGGTTCGTGCGGATCGGCTCGATCAGCGAAGGGCCCGGCGTCCGCCTGATGATGGACGACGCGCGCGCGGCGCGGATCGCGACCGAGCATCTCGTCGCGCTCGGCCACCGGCGGATCGGCTTCATCGCCGGGCCTGCCGAATATGAACTCAGCGGCTGGCGCGTCGATGGCTGGCGCGCGGCGATGGAGGATGCAGGGATCGACAGCACCGATCTGCTCGCATCGGGGGATTTCAGCCATGCCTCGGGCCGGGCCGCCGCCCGGACGCTGCTCGCGCTCTCCGAGCCGCCGACCGCGATCATCGGCAGCAACGACCAGATGACGCTCGCGACGCTCGAACTGGCGCGCGAAACCGGGCGGCGCGTGCCCGAGGATCTATCGCTGATCAGCTTCGACGACACGCCGATCATCCGCCTCGCCCACCCGCCGTTAACCGCGATCGTCCAGCCGATCGCCGAGGCGTCGGCGCGCGCGGTGAGCCTGATCATCGCCGGGCTGGCGGGCGATCCTCCGCCGGACGCACCGATCACGGTCGCGGCGGAACTGACGGTGCGCCGTTCGACCGCGCGCCCACCCGCGAGCGGCTGACCGGTCTGCTCGCGCCGGCGGGTCCGGCGGGCCTTGCGACGCACGGCCAACTCCCCCACAGGCGGCGCGGGGACGAACGGAGACCGTCATTTTCAATCTCATTTTCGCGACGCCCTGCCTGGTCGTCCTTGCCCGCTGGCTCTGGCCGCTGTCGATGTCGCTCTGGCTCAAGGCCGGCGTGGCGCTGCTGCTGCTGGTCGCCTCGCAGTTCCATTTCTGGAACCGGCTGTCCTCGGGATCGATCTTCGCGCCCGAGTTTCCGCGCGGCGTCGTCATCCTGTTCAACTGGGCGTTCGCGGCGATCGTGCTGCTCGCGATGCTCCAGCTGCTGCTCGACATCGGCACGCTCGCGACCGCGATCCTGCGTCGCAGCACCACCGCCGCGCCCGACGGGCTGCGCTATGCGATCGCGGGGCTCGCGGCACTGATCTCCGCGATCGGGGTCTCGAACGCGCTGCGCGTGCCGCCGGTCAAGGACGTCGCGGTCACGATCGCCGACCTGCCGCCGCAGTTCGAGGGGTATCGCATCCTCCAGCTCACCGATCTTCACATAAGCCGGCTGTTCCCCGCACGCTGGGCCGAGGCGGTGGTCACCCGCGCCAATGCGGCGGGCACGGACCTGATCGTCGTTACCGGCGATTTCATCGACGGATCGGTCGCGATGCGCCGCGCCGACGTCGCCCCGCTGCGCGCGCTCCGCGCCCCCGACGGCGTCTATGCGATCCCGGGCAATCACGAATATTTCTTCGATTACGCCGCCTGGATGCGGCACCTCGACGGACTCGGCTTCCGCATGCTCCCCAACAGCCATGCCGTGCTGTCCCGCGGCGACGCGCAGCTCGTGCTCGCAGGGCTCACCGATCTCTCCGCCCCCTCGGTCGGCCAGCCCGGTCCCGATCTCGACAGCGCGCTGCGCGGCGCGCCCGCGGGGGCACCGATACTGCTGCTCGATCACCAGCCCCGCAATGCGCGCAACGCCGCGGCACACGGCGTCGCGCTCCAGCTGTCGGGGCATACGCATGGTGGCGTCGCGCCCGGCTTCGACCGGCTATTCGCGCGCGCCAATGGCGGGTTCGTGTCCGGCCGCTACGACGTCGCGGGGATGACGCTCTATGTCGGCAACGGCACCGGGTTGTGGCCGGGCTTCGCGGTCCGGCTCGGCCGCCCGTCAGAGATGACGCGGTTCACGCTTCACGCCGCCGGGTCGGACGTCAATCC
>NZ_JPJC01000026.1:0-2297 GCF_000733135.1 Sphingomonas sp. FUKUSWIS1 | reverse complement strand
CGCGCCGGCGGCGACCGCATCCGCCGCCGCACCGGCTCCCGACAATGTCGATACGCTCAGCGGCGTCAAATTTGCCGGCTATACGGGCGATGCCGCCAAGGGGAAGACCGCGTTCATCACCTGCCAGACCTGTCACGCGGTCGAGGCCGGCGTGAACAAGATCGGCCCCTCGCTGCATGAGGTGGTCGGCCGGGCCGCGGGAACGGTTGCCGGCTACACCTATTCCGCCGCCAACAAGAATAGCGGGATCACCTGGACCCCCGAAAAGCTGTTCCAGTATCTCGAAAAGCCGCAACGCGTCGTCCCGGGTACCAAGATGGCGTTCCCGGGCATCCCCGATCCGCAGAAACGCGCCGACGTGATCGCCTATCTGCAAGCCGGCGGCTGAGCAGAACCGCCGCCCCTGCCCCACCGGTCCCGCTCCTGCCTGTTGCGGGACCGGGCGGGATCGGTCGCAGTTTCGCTTGACCGCGTGACCATGGCCCGGTCGCCGCAGAGCAGGGTGTGAAACGCCAAGCCCGGTCCTACACTCTGGAATGACCGACATTCAGCCTCGCGCCGTCCTTGCCAGATCGGCGAGATGGACCGGAAGCGAGACGATGAGCGGCACCGCGACCCAAGGCCAGTCGAGCCCGGTCAGCGCGGCGCGCAGCGCGACCAGCATCAGCATGCCCGGCGCCAGCCGGAGTGCCGCAGTCGCCATGCTCCACCCCTGCCGTCGCAGCCAGAGAAGTTCGAGGGCGATTACCCACAGCACGATATCGACCGCGTGCCCGCTAGCGAATAGCCAGGTCAGGAAAATGGTCCGTTGAGCTGGACGATCGACAGATTGAGGTAACCCGCGAACGCCACCCACAGCAGATAGGGCAGCAACAGCGCTGCCGCAGGCCGCGAATGCCGGGCCAGGATGACGATCAGCACCAGGATCGACAGCCAGAGCACGACCATCTCCGCGACCGCCCAGTCGGGCCGCTGCAGGCGGAAGAAAACCAGGCTCCACAGGATGTTGAGAAACCCATTGCCCGCGAACAGGCCGAGCAGCCATTCGCGCTCGCGCCACCCCGCAATCGCCCGCCATCCCGTGACGCCCGCCAGGGCCGTACAGCTGTAGATCGCGGTCCAGGCCAGCCCATAGGCGGCGTCGGGCGGTGCCCAATGCGGCTTGAGCAGACTGGCATACCAGGATCCGGTGTCGATGATTGTCGCGCCCACCAGTGCCACCAATGTCGCGAGCAACGCCGCGATGCACACCGGAAAGATCCAGACCCTATCCATCGCGCATCAGCTCGCAGTCTGCAGCAGATGCCGCATGTCCTTGGCGAAGATCCGTGCATAGGCGAGCGGCCGCGCATAGATCAGCCGCTTGTTCATATAGGCGTGCCAGGTCAGATGCTGGACGTCGCGGTCGGCGCACATCGCCACGAAGCGTTCGCGGCGGCGATCGTCGCGGTACCAGAAATGCTGCATGATCGCGAGGATGCGGAACACCAGCCCATGCGCGCGCATGAACCGCCGCCGCGCCGCGCCGAGCGCCTTGGGGTCTCCGCTAGCGAGGAAGGTATCGACTGCCTCGGCAGCGAACCGCGCGGACAGCATCGCGTAATAAAGCCCCTCGCCCGAGGCCGGCGCGACCGCCCCCGCGGCATCGCCGATCACCAGCACGTCGCGGCCATTATCCCATCGCCTCAACGGGCGGAGCGGGATCGGCGCACCCTCGCGACGCAGCGTCACACACGATTCGAGTCCGAGCCGCACGCGCAACCGGCTGGTCGCGTCACGCAAACCATGCCCCTTGTGCGCGCTGCCGACGCCGATGCTCGCGGTGTCGCCGTGCGGGAACAGCCAGCCATAGAAATCGGGCGAAAATTCGGCTTGATAGAAGACGTCGCACCGGGTGCGATCGAACGCCGCGGTGCCGGGTTGCGGCGTACGGATTACCTCGTGATAGGCGAAGACGCACGGGTTGCGCACTGCATCGTCGAACACCGCCTCGGCGACGCGCGACCGGGCGCCGTCCGCGCCGATCACGCACCGCGCGCGGACGCGATGATCGCCCTCGCCATCGGTATAGCGGACCTGCGCGCCACCATCGCCGTCGCGGACGATCGCCTCGAACCGCCCGGTGCGCCGCTCCGCGCCATTTTTGGCAGCGCGGTCGCGCAGCCACTCGTCGAACGTGTCGCGGTCGACCATGCCGACATAGCCGCCCGCGCCGCTCGGATCGACCGGCATGTCGACCGCACGCCGCGACGGCGCGATCATCCGCGCGGTTCGCGCCCGCCCGACGATCAGATGAT
>NZ_JPJC01000025.1:0-11126 GCF_000733135.1 Sphingomonas sp. FUKUSWIS1 | reverse complement strand
CCCCGCCTCTGTTCGGCTGCATCGAGGCGGGGGGCACCAAGTTCGTGCTCGGCGTCGCGCGTGATCCCGACACCGTCCTCCGGACCGCACGCATCCCCACCACGACGCCCGACGAGACACTCGGCGCCGCGCTCGAATTCTTCACCGCGGCGCAAGCCGAATGGGGCGCGGTCGACGCGCTCGGCATCGCCTCGTTCGGCCCCGTCGATCTCGACCGCTCGTCGCCCGGCTGGGGCCGGATCGTCGACACGCCCAAGCCGGGCTGGAGCGGCACCGACCTGGTCGGCCCGTTCGCGCGCGCGCTCGACTGCCCGGTCGGGTTCGACACCGACGTCAACGGCGCGATCCTCGCCGAGAGCCTGTGGGGCGCCGCCACCGGCGCCGACATCGCGGTGTACGTCACCGTCGGCACCGGCATCGGCGGCGGTGCGCTGGTCGAGGAACGCCCGGTGCATGGCAGCCGCCACCCGGAAATGGGCCATATCCTCCCCCGCCGGCATCCCGACGACCGCGACTTCGCCGGCACCTGCCCGTTCCACGGCGACTGCCTCGAGGGACTGGCGAGCGGACCTGCGATCGCCGCGCGCTGGGGTGCGTCACTGTCGGAGCTCGGCCCCGATCATCCCGCGCATGACATCGTCGCCTATTATCTCGCCCAGCTGGTCGTCGCGCAGCAGGCACTGCTGTCGCCGCGGCGGATCGTGCTCGGCGGCGGCGTGCTGGGAACCCCCGGGCTGCTCGACCGGGTTCGCGATCACGCCGCGCGGATGGCGAACGGCTATTTCGGCACCCCCGATTATGCGACCCTCATCGTCGCGCCGGGACTTGGCGACCGCGCCGGGCTGCTCGGCGCGCTGGCACTCGCACAAAGGGCGCGTCGATGACTAAACCCCGTCTGTCGCTGATCCGCCTCATCGAGATGAATCTCGGCTTTCTCGGGCTGCAATTCTCGTTCGGCCTGCAACAGGCCAACATGGCGCCGATCTACGGCTATCTCGGCGCGGACGAGGCGAGCCTGCCGCTGCTCTGGCTCGCAGGGCCGGTGACCGGGTTGCTGATCCAGCCGCTGATCGGCGCGATGAGCGACCGCACCTCGACCCGGATCGGGCGGCGGACCCCCTATTTCCTCGTCGGCGCGGTCCTGTGCAGCCTGTGCCTGCTCGCCATGCCGTACAGCCCGACCTTGTGGGTCGCGGCCAGCCTGTTGTGGGTGCTCGACGCCGCCAACAACGTGACGATGGAGCCCTATCGCGCCTATGTCGGCGACCGGCTGCCCGATGATCAGCGCGCCGCAGGGTTCCTGACCCAGTCGGCGTTCACCGGCCTCGCGCAGACCTTGTCCTATCTCGCGCCGTCGCTGCTCGTCTGGATCGGCTTCAACAAGGATGCGGTCGACGGCAACGGCATCCCCGACATCACGCGGATCGCCTTCCTGATTGGCGCGGTGCTGTCGCTCGCGACGATCCTCTGGTCGGTGCTGCGCGTACCCGAGCTACCCTTGCCCGAGGAGGAAAAGGCGCGGCTGGCGAAGGAACCGCTCACGCTCGGCGGCACGCTGCGCGACTTGAAGACCGCGCTGGTCGAGATGCCCCGGCCGATGCGCCAGCTCGCGCTGGCGATGCTGTGCCAATGGTATGCGATGTTCGCCTATTGGCAGTTCATCACCTTCGCGGTCGCACGCTCGCTGCACGGCACGTCGGATGCGAAGAGCGTCGCGTTCCGCGACACCGTGCTGACGGTCGGCCAGCTCGGCGCCTTCTACAATGCGGTTGCGTTCGTCGCGGCGATTGCGCTGGTGCCCGTCGCCCGCCGCTTCGGCGCGAAGACGGCGCATGCCGGCTGCCTGCTCGCATCGGGCGTCGCGATGCTGGCGATCCCCGGCATCCGCGACGAGGCGGGGCTGTTCGTCGCGATGCTCGGCATCGGCATCGGCTGGGCGAGCATGATGGGCAATCCGTACGTCATGCTGATCGACATGATCCCGCCCGAGCGCAACGGCGTCTATATGGGCATCTTCAACATGTTCATCGTCATCCCGATGATCATCGAGAGCCTGACCGTCCCGCTCTTCTACCAGTTGCTGCTCGGCGGCGACCCGCGCAACATCCTGTATGTGTCGGGCGCACTGATGGTGCTCGGCGCGGCCGCGACGCTGCGGGTCCGGATGCCCGCGACGGCGACGCGATCGGCGTCGTAACGGCGGGGCCGGGCGTCAGCCGACCGCGGTCGCGTGGATCGGCATCAGCGCCGCGCCGATCGTTGCGGCCGCACCCTGCAGCGTCGATACCGAGATGCGCGGCGGGACGCTGCAATGGTCGCCGATGTGCATCGCGCCGAAGTCGATGTGGCGGACCAGCGCGTCGAGGATCGGCGTCGGCAACGGGCTCGAGATCACGAACTCCCCCGGATCGATCCAGGCGATCCCCCAGTTGATGATCGGCCCGATCTGCCCCGCGGCCCGGCGCACCCACGCGTCGACGACCGGCTCATAGCCCTTGATCACCCGGTCGAAGTCCACCAGCGAGTCGATCGCACAGCCCGCCTCGCGCAATGTCGACAACAGGTCGAGCGTCGAGGGGCGCGGCGCGCTGGTCGGGTAAAGGCAGCCGATCTCCCCCGCGCTGGCCATCGCCCCGCGCAGGATGCGCCCCTCGACGATGATCCCCGCGCCGATCCCGTGCCCGAGCAGGATGACGACGGCGGTCGAACAGCGCCGCATCAGTCCCCCGACATAATATTCGGCGAGCGCTGCCGCGTTCGCGTCGTTCTCGATCCACACCGGATGGCCGATATGCTCCTCGAACAGCGCCTTCAGGTCGATCCCGCGCCACGCCGCCAGGCTGTCGACCGTCCAGCGCCGCGTTCCCTCGATCGACAAGGCCGCCCCCGGTACGCCGATCCCGACGCCGAGCAGCCGCCGGCCGAGCAGCCGGTTCGCGATCGCCATCTCGTGCATCGCGGTCGTCACCCGCTGCGCGAACACGCGCGGATCGGGATCGTCGAACGGCGCGGACCGGTGCGCGATCACGCCGCCCGCATAATCGACCAGCGCCACCTCGAGCAGCCCGCGGTGGAGCATCGCCCCGACCCCGTATCCCGCCTCGGGTGAGATCTGCAGCGGGACCGCGGGGCGGCCAGGCGCGACCGGGGCCGCCCCCGGGCATTCCTCGATCAGCCCGTGCGCGAGCAGCGTCGCCGACAGCCGCGTGATCTTGGTCGCGCTCATCCCCAGATCGGCAGCGAGATCCTTGCGCGACCGTGCCCCCCAGGACCGCAGGATCTGCATCACGCGCCGCTCGTCGTCATCCAGCCTCAACCGCGCCATCGCCATCCGCCCACGTCCCTTCGCGGCACCGGATAGCCGATTAGTTTATTTCGTGAAATTAATTAATTTTGTCATATTCCCCGACCAACGGCTGACATATCAATCGGGTGGGAGAAAAAATCATGACAAAACACGGCTTGCGTTCGGGATGTGCGCTGATCGCGCTGGGGATTGCGGCACAGACGCCGGCCTGGGCGCAGACGGCATCTTCAGCTCCTACGACCGCGACCGCTGCCGACCAGGCCAGCGACCCCGCCCAGGCCGACCCCGCCCAAACCGACCCCGTCGCCGGTACCGACATCATCGTCACCGGCTCCGCGCGCGAACAGCGTCGCTTCGACGTCTCCTATGCGGTCAATTCGCTCAGCAACGCCGACATCCAGAAGCTCGCGCCGCTCAACTTCGCCGATCTGCTCGGCAAGCTGCCGGGGTTCGCCGTCGAGAATACCGGCGGCGAGGTCCAGAACATCATCCGGCTGCGCGGCCTGCCCAGCGACGGCGGCCTCGTCACCTTCCAGCAGGACGGCCTCCCGCTGTTCCACGAGAATGACGGCAACTTCTTCCGCGGCGACAGCCTCAACCGCTTCGACCTGATGACGCAGCGCGTCGAGGTCGTCCGCGGCGGCCCCGCCCCGGTCTATGCGAGCTATGCCGCCGCGATCGTCAACAACATCACCGTCTCAGGCACCGACACGGTGCGCGGCAAGGCACAGCTCACGCTCGGCGACACCGGCCTTTACCGGATCGACGGCTATCAGGCCGGGCCGATCGACGATTCGACCTACTACGCGATCGGCGGCTTCCTCCGCCGCCACGACGGCTATCGCGACAACGGCTTCCCCAACGACCGCGGTGGCCAGGTCCGCGCGAACATCAAGCATGACTTCTCGAACGGGTCGCTGCGGGTGTCGGGCAATTACCTGAACGACCACAACGTCTTCTACCTGCCGATCCCGACCGCCGACCCGCGCGATCCGTCGAAGACGCTCAACCAGTATATCGACTTCTTCAGCGGCACGATGAATTCGCCCGCGCTACGCAACGCGACGATCCGCTACCGCGAGGCCGACGGCACGACGCGCAACGTCGGCGCCGATCTCGGCAATGGCCGCCATACGCAGTTCGGCAATGTCGGCGTTCAGTATGACGCCGATTATGACGGCTGGAAGGTCGCCGCCAAGGGCGGGGTCAGCATCGGCAAGCTCCACTTCAACGCGCTCTATTCGACCAGCAACCCGTCCGACGCCACCGCCTTTGCAGGCAGCTACCTGACCGCCGCGCGCACCGCCTTCGGCGCGGGCGTCACCCGACTCGGCTATGCGATCGCCGGCACCGACGGCGCCGAGGTCTATGACCCCAATGCGGCTTCCGGCCTGGTCGTCCCCGCGCAGTTCCGCGACGTCACGTCGAAATTCTACTCGACCCAGGGCGATCTCAGCGTCACCCGATCGATCGCGACCGGCTTCGGCACGCACGACCTGCGCGTCGGCGTCTATGGCAGCCTGTACGGTGAAACCAACGAGGTCGCCTATCAGGACTATCTGCTCGAGGTCCGCGGCAAGCCGCGCACGCTCGACCTGATCGCCTATAACGCCGCCGGCCAGGCGCTCGGTTCGGTGACCGACAATGGCGTGCTACGCTACACGACCACGCTCAACCGCGGGAATACCGACGCGTCGATGTACGCCTTCTACGCCAACGACACCTGGGAACTGACGCCGGGGCTGAAGATCGACGGCGGCATCCGTCACGAACGCTACAGCTTCGACGGCTATGCCTTTGCGACGACCTCGGCCAATCTCGGCGACCCGACGACGCTCGCCGACAATGCCGTGCGCGCCTTCACCGGCCAGATCATCCGCTCCTCGCTCGCGCCCGACATCACCAACTGGACCGCGGGCATCAACTACGACGTCACCCGGCATCTCGGCGCCTATGCGCGCGCCTCGCATCTCGAAACCCCGCCCTCGACCCAGGTCACCTATCAGATCAACCCGACGATCCTGACGCCCAAGGCCAACCAGTATGAGGTCGGGCTGAAGGCGGCGTTCGGCCGATCCTATCTCTATGTCATCGGCTTCTACACGCGCTACGACCCGCTCAACGCCTCGTTCGTTGCGCTCGACCCGGTCACCGGCCGCAACGACCAGTCGGTGCCGTTCGTCGGCAAGGCGGACATCAAGGGGATCGAGATCGACGGCAATCTCGCGCTGCCCTACGGCTTTGCGATCACCGGCGCGGTCACGGTCAGCGATCCCAAGTACAAGAGCCTCGTCAACGCGAACGGCGCCAGCGCAGGCGATGTCGAGGGCAACCAGCTCGTCCGCGAGCCCAAGGTCTATGGCAATATCCGCCCCTCGGTCGATTTCGACATCGCGGGGAATGCAGTCCAGCTCTATGGTCGCTACGAATATGTCGGGAAACGCTATGTCGATTTCTTCAACAACACCGCGCTGCCCGCCTATGGGACGGTCGGCGCGGGGATCACGCTGACGCGTGACACGTGGCAGATGCAGGTCGTCGGCGACAACATTTTCAATGCCAAGGGCCTGACCGAGGGCAATACGCGCACCGACCAGCTCAGCGGCCAAGGCACCGCGGACGCGATCTACGGCCGTCCGATCTTCGGCCGCAACGTCCGCCTCGTGGTCAGCAAGTCCTGGTGACCGGCCTGCGGATGATCCTCGCGGTGGCACTGGCGGGCAGCGCATCGGTACCGCTCGGCGCGCAGGTTCCGGCACAGGCGGCAACCGGGCAGATCGGGGCAGTCGGGCAATCCCCCGACGCCCCGATCGACGCGCTTTCGCAGCGCCTGTTTCCCCGGCTCGGCGCGTTACGCGCGACGCCGGGCTGGGCGCAGGCGCTCGACCGCGACCCGGCGATGCGCACGCTGCAAGCTGCGCGCACGGCGCGGCGCGCGTCATGTGGCACCACAGCCGCCTGCACGATCGAGGCGGCGATCTGGACGATCGAAGATCGCGCCGCGCTCGTCGCGATCCTCGACCGGCTCGCGGGCAAGCGCGGGCTGCCGACGCTCGCGGCGAACGCGGATCTCGCGCCGGTCGCGGCGATCGATGCCGAGCTCGACGGGCTGAACGCGGTGCTGCGCGTCTACGGGCTCGGCCATCCGTCACGCTATCCCGCGATCGACGGCCCCGTCTTCACCCCCGCGGTCCCGTATTTCGCCGATGACGTCGCAGTCGGCATCGAGTTCGCCCGCGCCGCCTCGGGCGCCGAACCCGACACGCTCGACGGCAGCGTCGCGCTCGCGCTCGCGCTGCTCGATGGCAACGACGCGACCGCGGCGACGCTGTTCGAACCGCTCGACGACCGCGAGAATGCCGGCGCCCGCGCCGCGGCCGCCCGCACCGACTGGACCGCCTTCCGCTATACCGCGCTGATCGTCCCCGGCGTCGGGCCGGAGGACGGCGCCACACGGCTCAGCCCGCGCAGCAAGCTCCACGCGCTGCTCGCCGCGCAACGCTATCGCCAGGGGCTCGCCCCGTTCATCCTCGTCTCGGGCAGCGCGGTCCACCCGCGCGGCACGCGCTTCGTCGAAGCCGTCGAGATCCGCCGCGCGCTGATCGAGCGCTACGCGATCCCCGCCGATCGCATCATCCTCGAACCCTATGCGCGGCACACGACGACCAATCTGCGCAACGCCACGCGGCGGATGGCCGCGCTCGGCATCCCGCTCGACCGGCCGACGCTGATCGTCACCGACGCGCAGCAGAGCGCCTATATCGAAAGCCCGACCTTCACCACGCGCAACATCGCCGAGCTCGGCTACATGCCCGGCATGATCGGCCAGCGGCTGTCCGTCTACGACCTCGAATTCCGCCCATCACGCCAGTCGCTCCGCCAGGATCCCCGCGATCCGCTCGACCCATGACCAGTGTCTTTCAGCGGTCAGACCCCGCAAACACAAACACCCCAACCCCAACCCCAACCCCAACCCCAACCCCCACCCCGGCGAAGGCCGGGGCCCAGTTGGGGAACGACACTGATCGGGGACAACGCACGTGCCTCCCCGCCATCCCGACCCCACTCCAACCGCGACGGTCACGCCGCATCCTCGCCAATCCGCTCCTCCTCATCCTGCTCCTGACCCCCGCCGCCGCCGTCTCCGCCCAGGACACCCCCGCCGATCTCGTCGACCCCTTCGTCGGGACACTCGCCGATTTCGGCCAGCTCACCCCCGCCGCGGTCGCGCCGTTCGGCATGGTCCAGCTCGGCCCCGACACCAGCCCCGCCAACCACGCCGGCTATGATCACGCGGCCACCACGTTGCTCGGCTTCTCGCACACGCGCGGCGTCGGCGTCGGCTGCGGCGGTGCGGGCGGCGACCTGATGATCGCGCTACGCTACGCCGGCAGCGATGCAGTCCCTGCGCGGATCGACAAGCCCAGCGAACGCGCGCGCGCCGGCACCTACAGCGTCCGCTACGACGGCGGCATCCTTGCCGAGACGACCGCGACGCGCGGCGGTGGCGTGCTGCGCTTCACCGTGCCGCGGGCGGGCACACTCGACCTGCGGATCGACCCGCGACGCAGCTACGCCAAACGGCTCTCGGCCAACTGGGCGCGCCTCGACAGCGACGACCTGCGTGCCGATCTCGTCGCGGGCACCGTCTGTGACCAGGGCGCCTATCGCCTCCACACCGCCAGCCGGATCCGGATCAATGGTCGCCTCGTGCATCGCCGGCTGAGTGTCGGCGCTGGTGATCTGGCGACGCTCCGCCTCGTCGCCCGCGCGGGCGACCGGATCGAGATCCGCACCGGCCTGTCGAGCGTCGACGGCGGCGGCGCGGCGCTGACCCGCGACACCGAACTCGGCGACCGGCCGTTCGCGACCATCGCCGCAGCGACCCGGTCCGACTGGAACCGCGTGCTCGGGCGGGTCGTGCCGACCGGTCCGCGCGACCGCCGCGCGCTGTTCTACACCTCGCTCTACCGCGTCATGCAGACCCCGGTCGCGATCGACGATCCGGACGGCCGTCACCGCGACAAGACCGGCCGCATCGCGGTCTCGCCCAAGGGCCGGACACGCTATGCCAGCTGGTCGCTCTGGGACAATTACCGCACGCAGATGCCGCTGCTGGCGCTGATCCAGCCCGACCGCAGCGCCGACATCGCCGCCTCGCTGGTCGCGCTCTATGCCGGCGGCAAGCCGCAATGGTCGACCCGCAACGAACCCTTCCTGACGGTGCGCACCGAACATGCCGGGATCGCGCTGCTCGATATGCATCGCAAGGGGATCGCGTTCGACACGGACGCGGCGCTCGCCGGGATGGTCGCGGACAGCGCCACGCTCAAGCGCGGCACCCCCGACGAACAGATTGAGGCCGCCTATGACGACTGGGCGACCGCCGAACTCGCACGCGATCTCGGCCGCACCGATCTCGCCGCGCGCTTCACCGCCAAGGCGCTGTCCTACCGCCCAATGTGGCGATCGGTGTTCCAGTCGCCCGGCGCGGACGGCGACGTCGTCAAAGCGCGCGGGCTCTATCAGGGCACGCTGTGGCAATATCGCTGGGCGCCGGTCTTCGATCTCGGCTGGATCACCCAGACGGTCGGGCGCGCGCGGCTGCTGGGCGAACTCCAGACCTTCTTCGGGCAGGGCCTGTTCAACATGACGAACGAGCCCGACATCCACGTCCCCTGGATGTTCGCCGCGCTGGGCGAGCCCTGGCCGACCGCGGATCTCGTCCGGACCATCCTGACCCGGCCGATCGCGCATCCCTATACCAACAGCGGCAAGCTGGCGGTGCCGTTCGTCGGGCCCAGCTTCGCGCTGGCGCCTCAGGGATTTGCCGACGGGATGGACGATGACGCGGGCGGCATGACCGCCTGGTACGTCTTCGCGACGCTCGGGCTCTATCCGCTCGTGCCGGGAGAGCCATGGTACGTCCCGACGACGCCCGCGTTCGAACGGGTCCGTCTCGATCTCGGCAAGGGGCGCGTGCTCCTGATCCGCCGCGACGGCCCAGCGGACGGCGTGGTGCAACGGGTGACCCTGGAAGGACGCGCGCTGTCCACGACGCGGATCGACCATGCCGATCTGATGCGCGGCGGTACGCTGGTCGTCACCACACAGACGCCGCCCACGCAAAATGTCCCGCAACTGCAAGACAGCCGCGCTAGGGTCGCGGTCGATGGCATGCTCCACCCCCGATAACGCTGCCGCCGCGCCGCCTGCCACGGCGCGGATGCTCGGCTATGCGAGCGGCAATTTCGGCAAGAACCTGCTCGCGTCGACGATGGACGTCTTCCTGATGTTCACGCTGACCGAATATTGGGGGATATCGCCGCTCGCCGCCGGGCTGATCGTGATGCTCGGGCTGGTCTGGGACGGGCTGTGCAACCCGCTGCTCGGCCGCCTGCTCGACCGCGCCACCGACCGCGCGGGGCTCTACCGCCGCCTCCTCGTCATCGCCGCCCCTGTCGTCACCATCCCCTTCACCATCCTCTTCCTCCTCCCCACCCCCCAGCCCGCCTTCATAATTCCCTGGGCGATCAGCCTCGTACTAGTTTTCCGCACCGCCTATGCGACCTGCGATGTCGCGCATAATGCGCTGATGATGCGGATGACCGGACCGCGTGGTGCCGCGACGACGCTGTCGGCCTTGCGGTACATGTTCAGCTGCCTCGGCGCGCTGGCGGTCGCCGGGTCCGCCCCCGCCTTTGTCGACCCCGGGCTTGCAGGCGGTCATCGCCTTATCGTCACCACGGCCTGTGCCGCCCTCGCCTATGTCGCGACTTTGTGGCTGGCCGCCGCATCGGGGCCCGCCGCCGCCCCAGCGCCGCCGCGAACCCCATCCATCCCGCAAACGCCGCTCCGGGTCTGGATCCTCGGCAATCGTCCGTTCTGCACGCTGCTGGTGTTCGGTTTCGCACAGGCGCTGACGCTGCCGGTCTTTGCGCGATCCTTCGCCTATATCGGCAAGGGGGTGATCCACGACCCAGACTGGACCGCGCGGGCGCTCACGACGCTCGCGCTGTCGCAACTCGTCATGCTGCCGGTCTGGGTCGGAGCGAGCCGGCGTGCCAGCCAGCATGGCATGCTGGCGGTCGCGCTGATCCTCGTCGCGGTCGGATCGGCGGTGTTCGCGACGGGACCGCGCGGCATGATGGCGGGGATCGCGCTGTTCGGTGCGGGCAATGCCGGCGTGCAGATGATGATCTGGGCGTTGCTCGCCGACGCGATCGATCACGGCGAGCGCCGGACCGGGGTCCGGCTCGAGGCGGTGCCGGTCGCATTGCTGCTCCTCACGCTGAAGCTGGGTGGCGGGATCGGCGGTGCGCTGTTCGGTCAGGGCCTCGCCCTGGCCGGCTGGACCGGCACCGCCCCGCTCGGCGAGACCGGCGGCGGACAACTGCTGGCCATGGCGTGGGCGATGCCGGTGGCGGGGGCGGTCATCGGCATCGCGATCTTGTGTTGCAGATCCGCACCGGTGCGGGACGTTCCATCATCCTTGCAGCGGGCAGCCTGCCCAAGAGCGTGAGCAGATCCCGCGCCGGATAGCGGCCAGCCGCGTTGTCGTACATCGCCCGGCACGTCGCGATATCGAACCATGCTGCGCATTTCGCGGTCGCTATTTCCGGCGAATCCCCGCGCTCTCCGACGCCTTTCCGGGGCCGCTCCTTACAGTTGCTGAAACAAAGTGTTGGACGACAGATACTGTGAAGAATAATAGACAGTGTACAGCCTGGCATGCGGACCCGGCGCTTGGTCGAGAGGAGCAGGATTATGAAATCAGCATCCACGATTCGGTTTGGACATCTGGCACTTTGCGTCGCGC